>CAIKWU010000082.1 GCA_903831155.1 uncultured Planctomycetaceae bacterium
CGGACGCCCACGACCGTGGCCCCCATCGCAGAGCGGAGCCTGAGTTCGCCGATCGACCGGCCGACCGCCGGGCTCCCAAGCAACACGCGGCACGCCCGCGGCTGCATGCCGTTCCTCGCCCGGTGGTGGATCCGCGGGGCCGAGCGGAGGAACCCGTAGCTCTCCAGCCGCATCCGGTCTGCCAGGTCGTCGATGGTGTCCTCGGGCACGTCGTAAATCGAGAGCAGCCGGTCGAAGAGGGCCAGGGCGGTCTCGAACTCGGCGGGGATCACCTCGTCGGCGCCGAGCTGCCGAAGCTCGTCCACCTCGGCGAGGTATTCGCTCCGCACCAGGATCCGCACCGCGGGCGCCAACTCACGGGCCACCCGCACGCTACGGCGGGTGCTGGCGGCGTCGGAGATGGCGAGGACATAGGCCCGGGCGCGGCCGATGCCCACGTGCTCCAGCACCGCGGCCCGCGTGCAGTCGCCGTAGTGGATGTCGAGTCCGAGAGCCCGCTCGCGGCGGACCGTCTCGGGGTTGAGCTCGAGCACCACGTGCGGCACGCCGAACTCCGCGAGGGCCGCGGCGAGGTTGCGTCCGTTGAGGCCGAAGCCGGCGATGATGACGTGGTCGGAGAGCTGCGATGCCGCATGCGGCGGCGACATATCCACGAGCCACCGGCCCCAGGGCCGCGATCGCGACAGCCGCTCGAGCCAGCCGGGCAGCGCGGCCGAGACGAGCGGGGTCGCCGCCATGGTGATCACGGCCGCGGCGAGGAAGGTCTGGTAGTCGTCCCGGCCGAGGAGACCGGCCTCGGCCCCCCGCGACCCGAGCACGAAGGAGAACTCACCCACCTGCGCGAGGGCGGCGCCGGCGAGCAGGCTCGTGCGGAGCGGGTAGCCGGCCAGGACCGCCGGCAGGGCCGTCATGACGGTCTTTCCCGCCATGATCGCCAGCACACTGACGGCCACGAGCCAGGCGTGCTCGGCCACGAATCGGATGTCGAGGAGCATGCCCACCGAGACGAAAAACAGGCTCGCCAACGTGTCGCGAAAGGGCAGCACCTCCGTGAAGGCCTGGTGGCCGTACTCGCTCTCCGACAGCACGAGCCCCGCAAGAAATGCCCCGAGGGCGAGCGACAGGCCGGCCTGCGCGGTGGCGGCGGCGGTGCCGAGGCAGGCGATCACGATCGTCATCAGGAACAGCTCGCGGTTCCGCAGCCGGACCACCTCGTGCAGGATCCGCGGCACGAGGAACCGCCCCACGACGAGGACCGCAGCCACGACCGCGAGGCCGGCGGCCACGGAGGCGATCGGGTCAGCGAACAGGCCGGGGGCATGGTCGATCGACCGGACACCCGCGTCGGCAGGAGGCGGCTCGCGACCCGCAGCCTGCGCGAGCAGCGGCACGGCGAGCATGGCGACGACGACCAGCAGATCCTGGAGCAGCAGCACCGCGATCGCGACCCGACCGTGCGGTGTGGAGGTCTCACCGCGGTCGGCGAGGAGCTTCAGCACGATCGCGGTGCTCGACATCGCCACGAGCATTCCGGCGAACACGGCCTGCGGGAGCGTGCCGAGATACCACCACGTGGCCGCGGCGACGACGGCCGTCGTGACGAGGATCTGCGGCAGGCCCACCCTGGCCATCGTGGGGAGCATCACGAGCAGCCGCGACAGCGAGAACTCGAGCCCCACGGTGAACAGCAGCACGACGACGCCGATCTCGGCGAGCACCTCGACGATGCGGATGTCGGAGACGAGCGACAGGCCGTACGGGCCGACCACGACCCCCGCCACCAGCAACCCGACGACGCTCGGCAGCCGGAAGCGGCCGAACGCGAACACCACCGTCGCCGCGACCGCGAACACGATGACGAGGTCGGTGAGGAACATCGGGGCAGGGCGACCGGGGTGCGGAGGGCAACGCCCCCAAAGGGTAGGCCAGCGGTGGTGCGAAAGCCACGCTTTTCTCGGGCGGGAGCCATCTTGGGGCAGGGCAGGACGTCTGCTACTCTCCCCGCCCCGGAGGACCCTCCCGATGACCCGACGTGTCGCTGTGATCGTGCCGATCCTGTCGTCGTGGCTCGCCGTCTCGGCGACCATCGGTGTCGGGCAGGACGACCTGCCGGACGCCGTCCGGCCCTGCGAGATGCGCATTGAGAGCGAACTGTTCGCCGATGGCGGGACGGCCCCGGTGGCCCGCAGCCTGACGCTCTTCCACGAGGGCGTGGCCTGGGACTTCCTCGAGGCGCTCGCCTCCGGCACGGCCGCCTCGAGCGAGATCGTGCTGCACGACCCGGCCCGCGAGCGGTTGCTGGTGATCGATCCGCAGCGGCACCTCAAGACGCAGGTCGAGCTGATTCGTCTCGAGAGGTTGAGCGTGTCGCTGGCGAAGTGGGCCCGCTCGAGCGACGACCGCCTCGTCAGCTGGGCGGGCGGCCCAGACTTCTCCACGGGCTTCAGCGAGGAGCGGGACCGGCTTGATCTGGTGGGGCCGAGGGTCAAGTACGCGGTGTCGCATGAGCCCGCCCCATCGCCCGAGGCCGCGGAGGTGTATCGTCGTTTCGCCGACACGGCGATCCTTCTCAAGGCACTGCTCCAGCCCGGCGGCATTCCCCCGTTTCCGAGGCTCGCCGTGAACGAGCGGCTGGCCGACGCCGCAGCCATCCCGGTCGAGGTGAAGCTCGAGATCGACCCGCGGCTCTCGATGATCGGCGCCAGACCGGAACGGCTGCGGTGCGTTCATCGCCTCCATCCCCGGCTCCTGTCCGGTGATCACCAACGCATCGAGGACGCCAAGGCGCACGTCGCGGCTGCAGAGCCGGTCGCGCTCGCCGCCTACGTGCACCGCGACCGGCCCGTCGAGGAGCCCGCTGATCGGACGACCGCCTCGGCGCCTTGAGTCGCCAGGCTCAACTCGTGTCGCCGCCGGCACGACCGTCCCGAGCGGAGGAGTTTTCCAGGCGGGCAAGAAACCCGACCTGACCGGTCGATGTTTCCTGCGTCGCACATCCTTCCCGACCGGTCAACTCGTGCCGCCTGCGTCCTGGCGGGGGAGTTGGCCTCGGGACGGGCGGTGGGTGGGCCGCATGACGGGCTCGCGGACAGGCCGCGGCGGGGTAGTTGACATGCGTACACTACGTGCGGTATACGGTTCCATAGATTCATTCTTTCGGTGAACCACACGGACAAGGGAGGTCTCGATGCTGGTGCTGTCACGCAAGCAGAACGAACGGATTCGAGTCGGAGACGGAGTGGTGGTCACGGTGGTCCGCGTCAGCGGGGACAAGGTGCGGATCGGGATCGAGGCACCGCCGAATGTGCGGGTGCTTCGCGACGAACTCGAGGTCGACGACGGCGGGCCGGTGATGGTCGATGGCTCGACGGAGCTGCCGATTCCGCGACTGTTGGGCGTCGCGGGCTGAGAATCAAAGGCGTTCGCCTGCCGGGGCCGTCGCGACGACGGCCCCGGCGGCGGCGTTGCGGCCAGTTTCGGCGGCCGCCGCGGGAGGTCAGAATCGGGGCATGACGAGTGAGCCGCCTGTTTCGGACGCCCCAGCTTCGGATGCCCCAGCTTCGGCAGCCGCGTCCGTAGGCAACCCGACGCGCGGCCGTCTCGGCTCCCTGCGGCTCGCCTTGATGACTGCGGGATTTGCAGCGGCGGCCACGCTCGTCGCGATCGTCGCGGCCGCAAGCCGCGAGCCCGCGGCCTACCGTGGGCCGCCGATCGCCGACCGCCCCGGCGCGGCAGAGGCGTCGCGTCGCTTCGTCAACGGCCTCTCCGCACTGCACGCGGCCTTCGTCCGTGAGGGATCGTGGGAGGGCGCTTTCGCGGAGGACGACGTCAACTGCTGGCTGGCCATCGATCTGCCGAGGAACCACAGCGGCCTCCTCCCCGAGAACGTCACGGAACCCCGCGTCGACCTCCAGCCCCGTCGGGTCATGATCTCCGCCCGGCTGGCCATCGCGGGATTGCGGCCGGTGGTCACGATCGTGCTGGGCGTTCGGCTTCGCGAGCCGAACCAACTCGGGGTGACCGTCGACGAGGCACGACTCGGGGTGATCCCGTTGCCCGCCGGCCCGATTCTGACCTGGATGCGGCGGCGATTCGACCGGCTCGGCATGGTCACCTCGGTCCGGCGACTGGACGATCGCAGCGTGCTTGTGGTCTACATTCCCTCCACGCACGAGGCCGGGGGGCCAAGCCACTGGCTGGAGTCCCTCTCGATCGCCGACGGGAGCGTGGCCGTCGCCGGACGGACGCTCGTCCGTCGCGAGGGTGACGGTCGGTGAGGCACTGAAACGATCCTGGGTGGTGGAGGCCGCATGGCACGACTGACGTTTCTGGGCGCCGCGAGCGTGGTATCTGGATCAAGGCACCTCGTCGAGACCGGCGGACGCAGGATCCTCGTCGACTGTGGCCTCTTCCAGGGTGAGAAAGAACTCCGCGAGCGGAACTGGACCCCCCTGCCGATCGCCGCCGACACCATCGACGCGGTGGTGCTCACGCACGGGCACATCGACCACTCCGGGTATCTGCCCCGCCTCGCACGGGAGGGCTTCACGGGGCCGGTCTTCACGTCGCCCGCGACGGCCGACCTGCTCGGCCTGCTCCTCTACGATTCCGCGAAGATGCAGCTCGAGGACGCCGAATACGCGAACCGCAAGGGATACTCGAAGCACCATCCGGCACTGCCGCTGTACGACGAACGCGACGTCGACCGGGTGCTCCGGCTCGTGCGGCCCCTTCCCCGCGAGGAATGGTTCGGGCCGGCGCCGGGATTCCGCTGCCGGTTCCACGAGGCCGGGCACATGCTCGGCAGCTCGTTCATCGAGATGGAGATCGCCGGCGATTCCGCAGGCGGACCCGTGCGGGTGGTGTTCTCGGGCGACGTCGGCCGATACGACGCGCCCCTCTACAAGGATCCGATCTCCCCCCCCGACTGCGACTATCTCGTCTGCGAGAGCACGTACGGCGACCGGGATCACACGCCGTCCCGGCCGCTCGACGAACTCGAGGAGGTCACCAACGAGGCGATCGCCCGCGGTGGCGTGATGCTCGTCGCCTCCTTCGCGATCGGCCGGTCCCAGCAACTCGTCTACCTGCTGCGGACGCTGATGGCGGCGGGCCGTCTCCCGGAGATCCCGATCTGGGTCGATTCGCCGATGGCGGTCGACGCCATGGCGGTGTTCAGAAAGCACGGCTACGAGCACGACTTCAGCGAGGCCCGGGCCCAGGGCGTGGCGGAATCGCTCGCCAGCCCGTTCGTGCGGATGGCGCGGACCGCCGAGGAATCAAAGGCGATCAACGGCCATCGCGGCGCCGGCATCGTCATCGCCTCGAGCGGCATGATGAACGGGGGCCGCATCCTCCATCACCTCGCCCGCCGGCTCCCGGACCCGAAGACGACGGTGCTGGTCGCCGGCTACCAGGCGAAGGGCACCCGCGGCCGCAACCTGCTCGACGGCGCCGAGTTCCTGCGAATTCACGGCCGTGACGTGCCGGTGCGGGCGGCGGTTCGAAAGGTTGACGCCCTCTCGGGCCATGCCGACCGCCACGAGCTTGACCGCTGGCTGGGGACGATGAAGCCCCCCCGCCGGACCTTCCTGGTGCATGGCGAGCCCCCGGCCGCCGCCGCACTCGCCGAGTTTCTCCACGGCAAGCGGCAGTGGGACGTCCACGTGCCTACCATCGGCGAGTCCGTCACACTCGACGGCTGACCCTTCCGGAGACGACGCCCCATGGCCAAGAAGCAGAAGACCGATGCCGACCGGCCCCCGAAGGCCTGCAGCATCCTTCCCGACACCGTGCGCGGCGACGACGTTGCGCTCGTCGCGGAGAACATGGAACGGATCCTCGGGGCACCGAGCTATTCGCTGGCTCAGGACGACCGCGACCTCCTGACCCGCGAGGAGATGCGCGGGGTGCGGATGCTCCTCGAACTCGGCAAGCCGGAGATCGCCCTGCAGGCCGACAACATCAAGTCGACCGTGATCGTGTTCGGTGGCACGCAGATCGTCGACCGCCCAGCCGCCGAGCGGCGGCTTTCCGAAGCCCGTCGCGCCGCCCATGCGGCTCCGTCGGACCGCGGCCTGGCCCGTGAGGTCGAGCGCTCGGAGAGGCTCCTCTCGATGTGCCGGTTCTATGACGATGCCCGCACGTTCGCCAGGATCGTCTCGATCGACAACCAGTGCGACGACGAGCGGGACTACGTGATCATCACCGGCGGCGGGCCGGGAATCATGGAGGCCGCCAACCGCGGCGCCTTCGACGTCGGCTGCAAGTCGATCGGCCTCAACATCAAGCTGCCCGCCGAGCAGCAGCCCAACCCCTTCATCACCCCCGAACTCTGCTTCCAGTTCAAGTACTTCGCGCTGCGGAAGTTCCACTTCATCCTCCGGGCAGCCGCGGTCGTGCTCTTCCCCGGCGGCTTCGGCACGCTCGACGAGATGTTCGAGACGCTCACGCTCCGTCAGACGCACCGCATGCAGCCGGTGCCGATCATCCTCTACGGGCGCGATTACTGGTCGAAGGTGCTCGACTTCCGCTACCTGGCCGACTGCGGCGTCATCGCCGACCGTCACCTCGATCTGTTCACCTACGCCGAGACGCCCGAGGATGCCTGGCAGCAGATCCTCGATTTCCACGCCCGGAAACAGTCCGTCTGACGACGGGGCCCTGGCCCTTCCGGCCACGCGGCCCGAGCGGGCCTACGCGGGAGGCAGCCGGATCGTGAAGGAGGTGCCGACGCCCGGCTCGCTCTCGACCGCCACGCTCCCACCGTGTGCCTGGACGATGTGCTTGACGATCGACAGCCCCAGTCCGGTGCCCCCGAGCCCGCGGCTCCTGGCCTTGTCGACACGATAGAACCGCTCGAACAGCCGGGGCAGATGATCGGCGGCGATTCCGCAGCCCTCGTCCTGCACCAGGATCACCAACTGCCCGGCCTCACCCGGCTCGTGGGCGGCCGACAGCCGAACCACGTCCCCCTGCTCGCTGTATTTCACGGCATTGTCGACGAGGTTGATCACCGCCTGCTCGAAGAGCGGCGCGTTGATCCGCCAGCCCAGGTCGGACGGGCAGTCGACCTCGAGGACCACCCCGAGCTCCGTGGCTCGCGGCAGGCAGGCGGCCGTCGCCGCCTCCAGCACTGCGGCGACCGGCATGGTGTCGCGGGGCAGGTTGCCGGTCCCCTCGCTCTGCTCGATCCTGGAGAGTGCCAGAAGGTCCTCGATGATCGCGGCGAGGCGGTCGGCCTGCCGGGCCACGATTCCGAGGAATCGGCGGGTGTCCCCGGGATCGTCCATGGCTCCGTCGAGGAGCGTTTCCACGAAGCCCTTGATCGACGCGATCGGCGTCTTCAACTCGTGTGAGACGTTGGCCACGAAGTCGCGTCGCACCCGCTCCAGCCGTTGCATCTCGGTGACGTCGTTGAGCACGATCACGGCGCCCCCCTCACCGCTGGCATCGCGGAGCCCTGTGCCTCGCATGCGGATCGTGCGATCCCGCAGCCCGTGGAGCACGAGATCGTCCTCGACCGGCTCGCGGCAGTCGATGGCCGTGAGGGCGAACTGCCGGAGATCCGGATTGCGGACCACGTCCTGCAGCGGGCGACCGGCGACGCGATCGCCGGCGATGCCGAGCAGCTCGGCGGCGGCTCGGTTGATGCCCAGCAGCCGTTGCCGGGCGTCGATGGCGAGCACGCCTTCGATCATGCTGCCGAGCACGGCCTCCTGCTGCGTGCCCTGGCGGCCGATCGTCAGCCCCCGCTCCACGAGCTGCTCCCGCAGGCGAACGAGCGCCGAGGCGAGGTCGGCGAACTCCGCGACCTCTGCCGTCGGCACGGCGGCGGCGGTGTCGCCCGCGACGAGCCGCTCGGCGGTCTCCACGAGTTCGCCCACGGGCCTCGTCACCCGCCGGGCGGCGGCGTAGCCCAGGGCCATGACCGCGGCCGCGGTGATCAGGCAGCCGGCGAGCAGCCGCCGCTGCCACGCCCCGAGCGCCCGATCGGACGCCGCCGTGTCGGCCTCGGCCAACACCCTGGCGTTTCTCGCCGGCACCATGACCTCGAGCGACCGTCGACCGGTCGCCCCGTCGTAGCGGCTGCGGATGGTCACGCCGCCATCGGCCGCGGGAGCGTCGCCGGCCACGAGCGTGCAGCGGATCCCCGTGGCCTCGCGAAGGCTGGCGGCGGCGGCGGTGAACCGCCCCGTGTCGAGCGCCTGGCCGTCGGCCGGCAGCGTGGCCACGAGCGTCTCGGCTGCGGTGGCGAGCCGGGCGGCGAGCGCCTCGTCCGCAAGGCCGGCGAGCTGCACGCTGGCAATCCAGAATCCGGAAGCCAGCGTCGCCGCCACCACCGCAAACCAGCCGACGAAGAGGTGCCAGAAAAGTCGGGAACGGGGCATGCGAGGCAACCGGAACCCACGGGTCGTGACGCGGCTCCCGCCAGTGTCGCAGCCCGACGGCCCGGGGGAAAGCGTCCGGCTGTCGCTTTAGGGCCGCACCCGGTACCCGACCCCGCGGACCGTCTCGATGTAGTGCCCGTGGTCACCGAGCTTCCGGCGCAGACCAGCGACCTGAACATCGACCGACCGCTCGGTGACCGGGTAGTCGACTCCCTTGACCGCATCCACGATCTGGCTCCGCGTGTAGGCCCAACCTGGCCGCTTCGCCAGAAACTGCAGCAACGCGAACTCGGTGTAGGTCAGGTCCAACGGCCGGCCGGCGAGCGTGGCTTCGTGGCGGCCGGGATGAATCGAGAGCTCGTGGACGTCGATCGTCGTCTCCAACTCGTCCCGCCGCCGCGACTCCTCGCGACGAAGCAAAGCCTTGATCCGCGCCGCGAGCACCCGCGGGCTGAAGGGCTTGGTCACGTAGTCGTCGGCACCGCGTTCGAGGCCGACGATCACGTCGCCCTCCTCGCTCTTGGCGGTGAGCATCACGATCGGCGAGTCGCGGGTCGCGGGATCGGCCTTGAGCCGGCGGCAGACCTCGAGCCCGTCGACGGCGGGCAGCATCAGGTCGAGGACGATCAGGTCGGGGAGCGATCTCCGGGCCGCCAGCAGCGCCTGCTCGCCGCTGGAGACGCACTCGACCTCGTAGCCCTCTTTGGAGAGGTTGTAGCGGACCAGTTCGAGGAGATCTTCCTCGTCGTCCACGACGAGCACTCGGGGCCTGCCCTGATCCTGGACGCCGGTATTCCTGCTGGGCACGTGATTCGGCTCCGCACGGGACTCTTTGGACGTGGCGCTCGTGGACGGCCCGTTCGGGAATCCTCCCCGGACCGCGTGAGGATTTCGTGAGGAAGGGCCGCTCACGACAGCAGCAGTTCCACGTCCTCCGGGGTGAGGCTCGCGATCATGCTCTCGTCGGCCCGCACGATCGAATCCGCGAGGTCGCGTTTTCGGTCCTGCAGGGCGACGATCTTCTCCTCGACCGTGTCGCGGGCGATGAGCCGGTAGGCGAACACCCGGCGGGTCTGCCCGATGCGGTGGGCGCGGTCGACGGCCTGGGCCTCGACGGCCGGGTTCCACCACGGGTCGAGGATGTAGATGTAGTCCGCCGCCGTGAGGTTGAGGCCCTGGCCGCCCGCCTTGAGGCTCACGAGGAACAGCCGGCAGTCGGGATCCTCCTGGAAGCGGACCACTCGGGCCTGCCGGTCGGTCGTCCGGCCGTCGAGGTATTCGTAGACGACCTTCCGCTCGTCGAGCCGCCGACGGAGGATCGCGAGGAAGCTGGTGAACTGGCTGAACACCAGGACCTTGTGCCCCTCGTCGAGCACCTCGTCGAGCTGCTCGAGGAGCGTGTCGAGCTTGGCGCACGGCTCGTCGACCCGGGCATGGTCGACGAGGCCGGCATGGCAGGCGGTCTGCCGCAGCCGGAGGAGGGCCTCGAGCACGGCGATCCTCGAGCGGCCGATGCCCATGCGGCCGATCCGGCCGGCGAGCTCGGCGCGGAAGTGCTCGCGGAGTTCGTCGTAGGCCTTCCGCTGCGTCTCGCCGAGCTCCACGAACAACGTCTGCTCGGTCTTCTCCGGCAGGTCGGAGAGCACCTGCGCCTTGGTCCGCCGCAGCAGGTAGGGCCGGACCGCCCGGGCCACGACGTCGGCGCTGCCGCGTCCGTCGGCGAGGAACTTCCGCAGCCGCGTGGCACTGCCGAGCTGCCCGGGGTTCAGGAACTCGAAGATGCTCCAGAGTTCACCGATGTGGTTCTCCACCGGGGTGCCGGTGAGCGCCAGGCGGTGCCGAGCCCGCAGCAGCCGGCAGGCTTTCGCCGCCTGGCTGGCAGCGTTCTTGATCGACTGCGCCTCGTCGAGGATCACGTAGTCGAACTCGGTCTCGCGGTGCGCCACGATGTCGCGACGGAGCGTTCCATAGGTGGTGATCACGATGTCCCAGTCGGCGAGCGTGCCGGTCTCGTCGGCTCGCGTGGTGCCGGTGTGGTTGACGACCTTGAGGGCCGGCGCGAACCGCCGCGCCTCGTCGATCCAGTTGAAGACAAGGCTCCGCGGCACCACGACGAGCGTCGGCCGATGCGGAATGCCGGCCGCCGCCACCTCGGCCCGCCGCCGGGCCAGCAGCGCCAGCACCTGGATCGTCTTGCCGAGACCCATGTCGTCGGCGAGGCAGCCGCCGAGGCCGAGCTTCTCCAGGAACACGAGCCATCCCAGGCCTTCGCGCTGGTAATGCCGCAGCGTGCCCTGAAAGCCGGACGGTTCCGGCTCCGCCTCCGGCCGTTCGCCGGAGGCGAGCTGCTCCCGGAGGCGTTCGAAGGCCTCGTCGACTCGCGCCTGCGGCTGGCTGGCGAGCAGAGCGTCGAGCAGGGCCATCTGGATCCGGCCGTAACGCAACCGGCCGTCATGCCGGTGCGCCAGCGCCGCCATGGGCTCGAGCTGTTGGGCGAACGCGTCGGGCAGGATGCCGATCGAGCCGTCGGGCAGTTCCACTGCCCGGGTCCCACGGGCCAGGGCGTCGAGCAGGGCGGGCAGTTCGGCCGAGATGCCGCCGAAGTCGATGGCGGCCGACAGCTCGAACCAGTCGATCCCGCTGGTGACGTTCCAGGCCACGCTTCCCGCCGGCCGATACCGGCGGCCCGCCACCTCAACCGCCCAGCCGGCGGCGGCGAGCTGAGAAACCGATCCGTCGAGGCGATTGCGTGGAATCTCCACGTGGTGCGTGGCGCCGCCGCCGTCGATCGCCTGCCCGCGGGCCGCGGTCGCGCCATGTCGGGGAAGGAGGGCGAGGGCCTCGCGCTCCGCGGCGCGATCGCGACGGACGAGCACCCGCCGGTCGGCGTCGGCCGCGCCACCCGCGGGATCGTCGGCCGCGATCTGGATGCCCTCGTAGTCGAACCACACGCGGCCCGCGAGGTGGACCCGCGGCTGGGTGCGCCGGCGGCCACCGGCGGGCTCGTCGACCGCGACGGCCGGGGAGTCGTCGAGCACGAGCTTCGGCCGGGGCGGCCCCGACTCGATTCTCCAGCCCGTCCACGCGGGGAGCACCAGCCGCGGCACGTCGGCCAGCAGCGCCAGCCGTTCGACGAGGCCGTCGACCTGGTTGGCGGCCACCTCGATCGGGCCGCGACGCTCGAACTGTTCCATCCAGCCCGAGGAGGCCGCGGCCAGATCGGTCTGCGGCTTCAGGCGGGCGATGCGGTCGGCAAACACCACCAGCCCGGACCGGAGCACCGCCCGAGGCTCGTCGACCCGCTTTCGCTGGCTGCCGCGAACGAGCATGCCGCGGAGTGTGGCCTTCGCCGGCCGGGGCGGCGGGCCATCTGGGTCGGCGCGGCGGCCGCCCGCCGGCCTGACGTCGTCATCATCGGGCTCGAGCACGAAGGCGAACTCCCAGGGCTGTCCGCCATCCCACGTCAGTGGCACGACCTTCTCCGGGTCGCGGCGCGGCTCGGGCTGGATCACGAGCCTGCCGCGTTCGCAGAGCAGCGCGAGGTGCGCGTCGGCGGACCGCGGACCGACCACGATCCTGGCGATGGTCCGCCGCTCGATCGGCTCGGGAAGCCCGCCCTCGCTGGCCGCCGCGGCGCCGACGAGCCGCTCCACCAGCGACCGCTCCTGCTCGTCGAGCTGCTCGAGTTCCACCTCGCCGGGACCGATCAGCACCTTCCGTGGCCGCCCCGTGGCATTGCCGGCGACGTCGAGCTGCATCCGCGAGGGCACGAGCACCGCCGACCGGGCGTCGGCCGATGCCGCCAGGTCGAGGACGAAGACGAGCGCTCCGCCTGCCCGGCGCTGATCGGGGATCTCGACCGCATGCGACCGTACCGCGGGTTCGACGAGCCGCCGCCGTTCCTCGAGCTCCATCGCCCAGGCCGGCAGTCGCTCGCCCGAGCGCCGCACGGCGACGGGAGGGGTCCACGATTCGGTCAGCCCGCGGGCGTCGCCCGTGGCCGCCGGCTCGTCCTCACCGGTGTCGTCTGCGACGGCCTCGGCGAGGTCATCGGTGTCGTCGGCCACGATGTCGAGCGTGACCGGCGTCTGATCGTGGATGCCGGAAAGCAGGTTTCGGCGATCGACCTCCATGAGCACCGCCGCGAGCACCGCGCAGGGGCGGCCGGCGCGGCCGGCCGGCGTCGAGCAGTGGGTCTCGAGCGTCATGCCGCCGCGCCGATGGGCCGAGAGTTCGAGCCGCACCTCGTGCTCCTCACCCTCGGAGTCGATGACGGTGGCCTTCACCTGGCCCACCCGGGGGCAGGCGACGGACGCCGGGGAGATCGCGCGGGCCTTGGCGACGTCGGCCGGCGGAAAGAGGTGGAAGAGGCGCTGCTCGAGGGTCTTCATGCTGCCGGTTCGAAGGTGCGGGAAACGTGCCGCGACGAACCGGTCGACGGGAGAGGAGCCCGGGCGCGCAGCACGTTGTTGTAACCCGCCGGGGCCGCGTTTGGCGAGGGCTGCCGCCGTTTCGCTCCGCGTCGGCCGCTCAGCCGCCCTTCACCGTCGCCACGAGCTCGAGCACGTTCTCGACGGGCGTGCCCGGAAGGATGCCGTGGCCGAGATTGAAGATGTGTCCGGGACGGCCGGCGGCGCGGGCCAGCACCTCGCTCGTTCGCCGTCTGACGGTCTCGCGGTCGGCGAACAACACCACCGGCTCGAGGTTGCCCTGCACCGCGCGGTCGTGCCCCACCATCCGCCAGCCCTCGTCGAGATCGATCCGCCAGTCGATCCCGATCACGGAGCCACCCGCCTCGCGGAGCAGCGGCAGGAGCGCCGGGTTGCCGGTCGCGAAGTGGATCGTCGGCACCCGCTTCGCCGCCTCGGCGAGCGCCACCCGGCTGTGCGGAAGCACGTAGCGGCGGTAGTCGTCGGGGCCGAGGCAGCCGACCCAGCTGTCGAAGAGCTGGACGACCTGGGCCCCTGCGTCGATCTGGGCCACGAGGTAGCGGCTCACCGCCCTCGCCAGCCGAGCCATCAGGTCGTGCCAGGCCGACTCGTGCCGGTACATGAACGACTTGGTGAGCAGCCATGCCTTGCTCGTGCCCCCCTCGATGCAGTATCCGGCGAGCGTGAAGGGGGCGCCGGCGAAGCCGATCACGGGGATCGAGGCGTCGAGGCCGGCCCGCGTCGCCCGCACGGTGTCCATCACGAAGCCGACGCGATCGACGTCGTCGAGCTCCCGCACCCGGCCCACGTCCTCCGCCGCCCGGACCGGGTTGTGGATCACCGGCCCCTCGCCATGGGCGAACTCGAGATCCAGGCCCATCGGTTCGAGCAGCGGGAGCAGGTCGCTGAAGATGATGGCGGCGTCGACGCCGAGCCGCTCGACGGTGGCGATCATCACCTCGGCCGAGAGCCGGGGGGTCTTGCAGAGTTCCAGGAACCCGACCTTCTCCCGGATCGCGCGGTATTCGGGGAGGTAACGGCCTGCCTGCCGCATCAGCCACACGGGGGTCCGCTCCACCGGCTCCAGGCGGCACGCCCGCAGCAGCAGCGGAACGGGCGCGGCGGACGGCTGGAGGACGGGGACGACGGTCATGCGGGCGAGTATATGCCCGCATCGGGCCATCGGCAGGACGCGTTCCGGAACTACAATCAGAGGGCTCGACCGAGCGCTCTCCCACCGGACCCCGCATGGCCGCCTTCCTCTCCGGCATCTCGATCGTCTGCTTCGCGGCGAGTTACGCGGTGGCGCTCGCCTGCGAGGCATCGCGGCTCGTGTTCCGCTCGGGTGTCCGCGGGGCGGCGATGGTGGCTTTCGCCGCGGCCGGCCTCATCGCCCACACGCTGTTCCTCGTCTGGCGGGCGGTCGACGGCGGGGCGGCCCCCCTCTCGAGCCCGTACGACTGGTATCTGCTCGCCGCCTGGCTGCTCGCGGCCGGGGCCCTGTGGCTGACCGTGGCCAATCCGCGAACGCCCGTGGGCCTCTTTCTCTGGCCGGTCGTCCTCGGTCTCGTGGGAGCGGCGACGCTCGCGAGCCGCGAGCCCTTCCTCCGCGACTCCGCGTCGCTCTTCTGGGGTCGGGTGCATGGCGGGCTGCATCTGATTTGGAGCGTGAGTGTGGTGCTCGGGGCCATCGCCGGGCTGATGTGGCTCATCCAGGCGGGCCGACTGGCGCGGAAGCAGGCTCCGCTCCGCGGCTTCCGGATGCCGAGCCTCGAGCGGCTCGCGCACGTCACGGCCCGCACGCCGATCGTGGCCGCCTGGGCCGCGGCGGCCGGCTTCGCCTCGGGCATGGTGCTCAACGCGGTCAATCGACAACGCGGACTGATGGAGACGGTGCCCTGGACCGATCCGGTGGTGCTGCGGATGGCGGTGGTCGTTGCCTGGCTCGTGATCGCGGCGTGGCTCGCCGCCCGGGCCCGTCACCGGCCGGACGGCGGCAGGACCACGGCCCGGCTGGCGCTCGTGAGCCTCGCCGTGCTCGCCGTGAGCATCACCTGGGGCGTGCTCGGGGCCACGCGGCACGGCAAGCCGGCGACGCAATCGGCGGCGGCGACCGACGGGGAGTCACCATGACGCTCGCCCTCGTCGGAGGCACGCATCGGACGGTGCCGCTCGCCCTCCGCGAACGGCTCGCCTTCTCGGCGGAGCAGGCGGCGGAGGCACTCACGCGGTTTCGCGACCGCTTCCCGGGCCGCGAGGGCGTTCTGCTCTCGACGTGCAACCGGGTCGAGTTCTACGCAGCCGGAGAGAACGACGTCGAGGCGCCGCCGCCGGAGCAGCTCGTGTCGTTCCTCGCGGAGTGCCGCGGGCTCGACGCCGGCGCGCTCGGGCCGCTGCTCGCCCGCGAACATGACGAGGCGGCCGTCCGCCATCTCTTCGGGGTGGCGGCGGGCCTCGACAGCATGGTGCTCGGTGAGCCGCAGATCCTCGCCCAGGTGAAGCAGGCCTGGGCCATCGCACAGGACAGCCGGACGGCCGGTCCGCTCACGGCCGGCATGTTCCAGGGCGCGCTCCGCACCGCGAAGCGAGTGGCCACCGAGACCGCCCTCGGCCGGGAGCGGGTCTCGATCCCGAGCGTGGCGGTCGCCGACTTCGCCAGTGGCGTGTTCGAGCGATTCGACGACAAGCGGGTGCTGCTCGTGGGGGCGGGCAA
>CAIKWU010000083.1 GCA_903831155.1 uncultured Planctomycetaceae bacterium
ACCCTCTCGATCGACTCGACCTCCGCCGATCCCTTCAAGATCAATCTGGCGACGGTCTCCGGCACGGCCGCGGTGAGCGGTTCGGCAACCAGTTTTGACCCGTTGTCGAGCTATTCGTGGACGATCGCGCGGGCTGCCGGCGGCATCACCGGCTTCGCGGCCGACAAGTTCCTGATCACCTCCAGCGCGACCAATGGGACGGGAGGATTCGTCAACGACCTCGCCGGCGGCACGTTCGCACTTGCCCAGAGCGGCAACGATCTGAACCTCGTGTTCACCGCCGGCACGCCGACCGTGATCACGATCGACGTGCCCAGCGGCACGACCCAGACGCAGACGCAGGCCGGCTACCCCACGCTCTCGGGCTCGATCCCGGTGGTGAAGATCGGCGGCGGCACGCTCGTGCTCGACCAGGCCAACACGCTGACGGGTTCCACGACCGTGCAGGGCGGTGTACTTCAGCTCGCCAACGGCTCGGCCCTCGCGGCGAGCCGGCTCGTCGTCGTGGCCGGTGGCACCGGGCAGCTCGCCCCACAGGCCGTCACGGGCGTGGCGGGGCTCGACCTCGCTACCGGCAACGGCCTGATGGATGTCACGAGTGGCGCCCTCACGATCTCCTCGGGCATGACCGCCCCCGAGCTCGTGGCCGAGATCATCGAGGGCCGGGGCGACGGCACCTGGACCGGCACCAGCGGCATCACGTCGAGTGTGGCCGCCGCGGAAATCGCCGTGAGCGTGCCCCGCGCCGTGGGCTGGCTCGACAACGGCGACGGTTCGCTGACGGTGGCCTACGCCGCCCCGGGCGACACCAACATCGACTGGTCGATCGACATCCTCGACGCCTCCAACTTCCTCGCGGGCGGCAAGTTCGACACCGGCTCCCCGGCGATCTGGGTCGAGGGCGACTTCAGCTACGACGGCATCGTCGACATCCTCGATGCCGCCGACTTCTTCGCCACCGGTCTCTACGACGCCGGAAACTACAACACAGCGCCGGGTATGAGTGGCGGTGTGGCCGCGGTGCCGGAGCCGGCGATGCCGGCAGGGCTTACCCTGGCGATTGCGGCTGCCGTCGGGCTGCGACGCCGGCGCGGACTGTGGTGCGCGCTCGTTGCCTTGCTGGTCATGCCTGCGACGACGACGCACGGCGAGGAAGCCGGCTTCACGAGCCTGTTCGACGGCACGACGCTCGCCGGCTGGAAGGCCAGCGAGAATGTCGAGAGCTGGAAGGTGGTCGATGCCGCGATCGTCTGCCAGGGACCCCGGAGCCATCTTTTTTACGTCGGCCCCGATGCGGAGAAGCCCGCGGACTTCAAGAACTTCCATCTGAAGGCCGAGGTGATGACCCGGCCCAATGCCAATGCTGGCATCTTCTTCCACACCGCCTTCCAGCCGGAAGGCTGGCCCGAGGTCGGCTACGAGATGCAGGTCAACAACTCCTTTGCGAAGGACCCCGTGCGAACCGGGAGCATCTACAACTTCGTCAAGGTCTTCACGCCCGCGGTAGGGGACGACGTGTGGTTCACGCAGGAGCTGATCGTGAAGGGGAAGCGAATCACGGTCAGCGTCGAAGGAACGACCCTCTTCGAGGTGGTCGAGCCGGAGGGGGTGACCGGGACACGTAAGCTCTCACACGGAACGTTTGCCCTGCAGGCCCACGATCCGGGAAGCGAGGCCCGGTTCCGCAACCTGCTGGTCAAGCGGTTGCCCTAGGGCTCTCCGCAGGAGGAACTGCGTGTTCGCGGCATGAAATGGCACTTTTTTGCCGTGAGGCGGAAAAACAGTGGTGGGGGATTCCGTTTCCTTGTGATGCTCGTTTCCGGCCCGGCGGCTTTGACTGGTGGGCGACCGTTGAAATCGTATCCGACTGCGAGAGGTCTCGGCATGATCACACTTGTGCGGCGCTCGCGGGCCTTCACGCTCGTAGAACTCCTCGTGGTGATCGCGATCATTGCCACGCTGATCGGCCTGCTTCTTCCGGCGGTTCAATCTGCCCGCGAATCCTCTCGGCGGAGTTCGTGCAGCAATAACGTCAAGCAGTTGGGCTTGGCGATGCACATCTACGCCACGGCCAAAGGAAGGCTTCCGCCCGGAAGGCAGGTTTTTATAGAGCAAACGACGGCGAGCGCGGCGCAGTGGTCGCCCACCGTGGCGTTCCTGCTGCCTTTCATTGAGGAACGAGCCCGTGCCGACCTCTACGACTTCAAGAAATCCTGGGACAAGCAG
Organism: uncultured Planctomycetaceae bacterium; assembly: GCA_903831155.1. GTDB lineage: Bacteria > Planctomycetota > Planctomycetia > Pirellulales > UBA1268 > QWPN01. Next base: position 2,227 of record CAIKWU010000083.1, read on the forward strand.
ATCACTGTGGTCGGGCAGGTGATCCCGGCCTATCAGTGTCCAAGCGACACGTCCCAAGTGATGGATCAGTCCCAGTCGACTGGCGGGGACCGCAAGGGCAGCTCTGGGCAAAACTTCGGGCAGAACACA
>CAIKWU010000084.1 GCA_903831155.1 uncultured Planctomycetaceae bacterium
CGACCACTGGCACTCGATCATGACGATCGCCGCCTGCCGCGCGGGCAAGGACATCTACCTCCAGAAGCCCGAGACGCTCACGCTCCGCGAGGGACCACTGATGATCCAGGCGGCCCGCCGCTACGGCCGCGTGGTCTCCGGAGGCAGCCAACGGGTGCTGGAGGACTACCGGGGAATCGTCGACCCCTGCTGGGCCGGCGAACTCGGCCGGATCACGTCGGTCGATATCGACCCCGGCCCGTCCTCGATGGCCTGCTACCTGCCGGCGCTCGCCACACCGTCGGACATCGATTGGGAACTCTGGCTTGGTCCGGCTCCCTGGGAGCCGTACAACCCGGGCCGCTGCGACGGCAACTTCGGCACCGGGGGCAACAGCTGGCGGTCGTACATCGACTACTCGGGCGGCAGCCTCACCGACTGGGGCGCCCACAATTTCGGCGGCACGATCTTCGCCGCCGGGCTCCTCGATCTCCAGCCCACGAAGGCCGTCTGGCATCGTGCCTCGGCCGACGGTCAGGCGTCGGCCTTCGCGACGCTCGTCTACCCCAATGGCATCGAGGTGTACTGCAACCGGCCAAAACAACTTCGCCCCGCCGACACCGCCGCCACGATCTCGCATGAGCGCGGCATCACGATCCGCGGCGATGGAAACGCGGCGACTCCCCGGGCGGTACCCGCCTACCGCGGCAGCGGCGGCATCTATGGCGACTTCATCGAATGCGTCAAGACGAGGCAGCGGCCGTTCCGCGACCTCGAGGTGGCCATCAACACGATGACGGCGCCGCACATGCTCGGCCTCGTCCGCCGGCTGGAGCGTTCGCTCGAATGGGATCGCGCCGCGCAGCGATTCGTCAACGACGACGAGGCCAACCGCCTGCTCGACCGAGCCCGCCGCGAACCCTGGACACTCTGACCCGGAGCATTCCGCATGGCATACGACCACATTCCGCTCGATGACGAGTTCAAGGCCCTCGCGGCATTCGACTGGGGGGCCGACGCGGCGCCGCTGGCGAAACTCGATGCCGCCGTCATCGCGTGCCACGGCGACGCCGCCCTGACCGCCGACCTGGAGCGACGCTTCGGTGAAATCGTCACCGGAAAGGCATCCCGGGCGGCGAAGGAATACGCCTGCCGCAAGCTCTCGATGATCGGCACGGCGGCGTCGGTGCCCGTGCTCGCGCCGCGGCTCGCCGACCCCGCCGAATCCCACATGGCACGGTTCGCCCTCGAGCGAATCCCGGCGCCGGCGGCGGGCGACGCGCTCCGGAACGCCCTTGGATTGGTCAGCGGTGACCTCGCGATCGGCATGATCTCGTCGCTCGCCAACCGACGGGATGCCGCGAGCGTGAAGCCGCTGGCGGCCCTCCTCGGTGGCGATGCGAAGCTCGCCGCGGCCGCGGCCATCGCGCTCGGCCGGATCGCCACGCCTGATGCCGCGGCGGCGCTCGCCGCGGCAAATCCTCAGGCGGGTCCGGTGGCCGATGCCGTGATCGACGCCCGACTCGCCTGCGCCGACGCCTTTCTCGCCGCCTGTGATCGTGAGGCCGCGAGCACGATCTACCGTTCCGTCGCCGCCACCGTCGGCGACGCGCCAAAGACGCACCGGTCACGAGCGGTCCGGGTCGCGGCGCAGAGCGGCCTTCTGGCATGCCTCGACGACACCGTCGCCCCCTGAATCCGTCGAACCTCGAGCATCATCGCCCCGCACTCCACGAGCCTCATCTCATGCCAGTCACCAGTCAGCACGGTCCCATGGGCCCGACCACAGCCCAGATCACGGCCCTGTTGCTCACCTCGCTGATCGTGCCGCAGATGCTCACGGCCGCCGATGCCATCTCGGCCTCGACCAGGCAGGCCGCCGACGACGTGGTGTCGCTGCTCGGTTCGGGCGACGCCGACCTGCGGGCGGTGGCGCTCGACGCGATCCGCCACGGCCTGAAGGGAGACTGGGCCACGCGGATGGTCGCCGACCAGCTTTCGATCCTGCCTCCGTCTCGGCAGGCAGCCCTTCTCCTCGCGCTCGCCGATCGCGGCGACGCGGCGGCCTTGCCCGCCGCCGCACAGGTGGCCGCCTCGGCAAGCAACGCCGAGGTCCGAGCCGCCGCCGTGCAACTCATCGGCCGACTCGGCGGTCCGGCCGACGTGGCGGTGCTGGTGACCTCGCTCTCAGCCGACGGGCCCCAGCGCGACGCCGCCCGTCGTGGGCTCGTGGAGATCGCCGGCCCCGACGCCGCCGCGGCGATCCGGGCCGCCGCCGCGACCGGCTCCCCAGCCACGCGGGCGGCCGTGATCGACGCGCTGGCCGAACGCCGCGATCGGGCAGCGTTGCCGGTACTCGTGCAGGCCGCCGACGACGACGACGCTGCGGTCCGCCAGGCGGCGATGCGAGCGCTCGCCCGTTTCGGCGGACCGAACGAGATCCCGGCCATGGTGCAGTCGCTGCTGACGGCGTCGGGAGACGAGCAACGGGCTGCGGAACTCGCCATCGCCTCCGTCTGTACCGCCGCGCGGAACGCCGGCCCCTCGACCGACGTGCTCATCGATCGATATCAGGCGGCCGACGAGCCGTCCCGGTCAAAGCTTCTGCCCGCCTTGGCTCGCGTCGGCGGCCCGAAGGTGATGGTGATCGTCGATGCGATGCTCGCTGATCCGGCACGACGGCCGCAGGGGCTCGAAGCCCTCTCCAAGTGGCCGGATGCCACCGTGAAGGACCGGCTGCTGGACCTCCTCGGCAAGGCGGACGATCCGCAGGAGAAGGACCTGCTGCTCGGCACGCTCATCCGGATCGCCCCGCTACCCGACAACAAGCTCAACGACCGCGAAAAGCTCGACCTTCTCGTGAAGACCATGGCGCTCTGCGAACGGACGGAGGACAAGGCCCGGATTCTGGAGCGGGCCAACGCGATCCGCACGATCGAGACGTTCCGTTTCGTCGTTCCCTATCTCGACGACCCCGCGCTCGCCGAGCCGGCCTGCCGCAGCGTGGTGGAGCTCGCACACCACCAGAAGCTCCGCGACGCCAATAAGGACGAGTTCATGAAGGCGCTCGACAGGGTGCTCGGGATCACCACGAACGAAGAGCTCCGGGAGCGGGTCGCCCGCTACAAGGCTGGCCAGACCTGGGACCGCAAGAAGAAGAGTTGAAGGTCGGCACGCAGTCGCGGCGTGGCCCCCTGCGTCCCGTAGCGCAGGTTTTCAACCTGCGGCATATCCGGCACAGGTTGAAAACCTGTGCTACTCGCCCCGCATCGTCCCAGCGTCGTTCGCCCGCGGCCTCACGGCCGGTCGGCTTTCACTCGCCGAAACCTCGAGCACGATGTTCGATCGTGACCCGCATCACTTCCGAAACTGTCCGCCGTCGAGGCCGTGCCCCTTCATCAGCCGATACAGCGTTCCCCGGGGCAGCAGTGCCTCGCGGGCGGCCGCCG
>CAIKWU010000085.1 GCA_903831155.1 uncultured Planctomycetaceae bacterium
GATCGACCAGATGCAGGCGGAGAAGATCATCGCCGGCGACTATCCCCGGGAGAAGCTCCACAAGAACTTCGTCAAGGCGGCGTCGAAGGGCCTGCTCAAGGTGATGAGCAAGATGGGCATCTCGACGCAGCAGAGCTACCGCGGCGCGCAGATCTTCGAGGCGGTCGGCCTCGACCGGTCGCTCGTCGACGAGTTCTTCGCGCGGACGCCGAGCCGGATCGGCGGTATCGGCCTGGAGGGCGTGGCCGCGGAGGCGCTCCGCCGCCACGAGCACGCCTGGCCGCAGACCAACGTGCCGCAGACGCTGGAACTCGACGTGGGCGGCCGCTATGCCTGGCGGCGGAAGGGGGAGGCCCACGTCCTCGCTCCCGAGGTGGTGGCGTCGCTCCAGCGGGCCACGCAGATCAACAGCCGCGAGGAGTTTCGCAACTATCAGAAGCTGATCGACGAGCAGCAGACGAAGCTGCTGACGCTCCGCGGCCTGCTCGACTTCCAGTGGGCCGACGCGGCGATTCCGCTCGACGAGGTCGAGCCCGCCAAGGAGATCGTGAAGCGGTTCGCTACCGGGGCGATGTCGTACGGTTCGATCTCGAAGGAGGCTCACGAGACGCTCGCGGTGGCGATGAACCGGCTCGGCGGCTGGAGCAACACGGGCGAGGGGGGCGAGGATCCTGTCCGCTACCAGCTCGAGCCCAACGGCGACAGCAAGAACTCCAAGATCAAGCAGGTGGCCAGCGGCCGGTTCGGCGTGACGAGCCTGTATCTCGTCAACGCCCAGGAACTGCAGATCAAGATGGCGCAGGGGGCGAAGCCCGGCGAGGGCGGCCAGCTCCCGGGCCACAAGGTCGACCGCGAGATCGCCCGCATCCGCCACTCCACGCCCGGCGTGGGCCTGATCTCGCCGCCCCCACACCACGACATCTACTCCATCGAGGATCTCGCCCAGCTGATCCACGACCTCAAGAACGCCAACCACCACGCGCGGATCAGCGTGAAGCTCGTGGCCGAGGTGGGAGTGGGCACGGTGGCGGCGGGCGTGTCGAAGGGCAAGAGCGACGTGGTGCTGATCTCGGGCCACGACGGCGGCACCGGCGCGAGCCCGCAGACGTCGATCATGCACGCCGGTCTGCCCTGGGAGCTCGGTCTGGCCGAGGCCCATCAGGTGCTCGTGATGAACGACCTCCGCGGCCGGATCGTGGTCCAGACCGACGGCATGATCCGCACCGCGAAGGACGTGGCCGTGGCGGCACTGCTCGGCGCCGAGGAATACGGCATCGCCACCGCGTCGCTCGTGGTGATGGGCTGCATCATGATGCGGAAGTGCCACCTCAACACCTGCCCGGTGGGCATCGCCACGCAGGATCCCGAGCTTCGCAAGAAGTTCACGGGCCAGCCGGAGCACGTCGTCAACTTCTTCTTCATGCTCGCCGAGGAACTCCGGGAGCTGATGGCGAAGCTCGGCTTCCGCACGATCAACGAGATGGTGGGCCGCGTGGACCGGCTCGACACCCGGGCGGCGATCGCCCACTGGAAGGCGAAGGGGCTCGACTTCTCCACGATCCTCCACAAGCCCGAGGTGCCGGAGCGGGTGAAGACGTTCTGCCAGGAAAAGCAGGATCACGGCATTGCCGAGTCGCTCGACATGACCACGCTCCTTGGCCTCTGCAAGGCGGCGCTCGAGCAGAAGGAGCCGGTGGTCCTCGACCTGCCGATCCGCAACATCAACCGCACCGTGGGCACCATCCTCTCGAGCGAGGTGACGCGGCGGCACGGGGCCGGCGGGCTGCCCGACGGCACGATCCGGATCAACTTCCGCGGCTCGGCAGGCCAGAGCATCATGGCGTTCGGCGTGCCGGGGGTTCAGGTGACCGTCGAGGGCGACGTCAACGACTACTGCGGCAAGGGCCTGTCGGGCGGCCGCGTGATCGTGAGGCCCGACCGCACCGCCCCCTTCAAGGCCGAGGACAACGTGATCGCCGGCAACGTGGTGGCCTACGGGGCGACCAGTGGCGAGATCTACATCCGCGGCATCTGCGGCGAGAGGTTCTGCGTGCGGAACAGCGGCGCCGAGGCGGTGGTCGAGGGCACGGGTGACCACGGCTGCGAATACATGACCGGCGGCCGGGCGGTGGTGCTCGGTGAGACGGGCCGTAACTTCGCGGCCGGCATGAGCGGCGGCATCGCCTACGTCTGGGATGCCACGGGCACCTTCAAGCCCAAGGTCAACAAGGAGATGGTGGAGTTCGAAGAGCTCGACCAGTCCGACCTCGACTACCTGAAGGGCCGGATCGAGAAGCACGTGGAATACACCGACAGCGGCCGCGGCAGGGCGATCCTTGCCGCGTGGCCGAGCGAGCAGAAGCGGTTCGTGAAGGTGATGCCGACCGACTACAAGCGGGCGCTCGCAGAGTTGCGGAAGCTCGCGGAACAGGACCAAGAAGAGGCGAAAAAAGGTGGCAGTCACCTTTTCGCCGCAAAAAGGTGACTGCCACCTTTTTTCAGAGGAGAGGAATCAATGGGTGAGCCGCGCGGATTCATGAAGTACGAGCGGAAGGTGTCGGGCTACGCCCCGGTGTCCGACCGCCTCAAGAACTACGACGAGTTTCTCACCATCCTGGCTCCGGAGGAGGTGAAGACGCAGGGCGCCCGCTGCATGGACTGCGGCGTGCCCTTCTGCCACACCGGCTGCCCGCTGGGGAACATCATCCCCGACTTCAACGACCTCGTGTACCGCCAGCAGTGGCACGAGGCGAGCCAACGCCTCCACGCCACCAACAACTTCCCGGAGTTCACCGGCCGCGTCTGCCCGGCGCCGTGCGAGGCGGCCTGCGTGCTCGGCATCAACGAGGATCCCGTCGCGATCAAGCAGATCGAGATGACGATCGCGGACAAGGCGTGGGACGAGGGCTGGGTGGTGCCCGAGGCGCCGAACGTCCGCACCGGCAAGCGGGTGGCGGTGGTGGGGAGCGGGCCCGCTGGCCTCGCCGCGGCGCAGCAGCTCAACCGGGCCGGCCATCTGGTCACTCTCTTCGAGAGGGCCGACCGCCCCGGCGGGCTGCTTATGTACGGGATTCCGGACTTCAAGCTCGAGAAGCGCAAGGTCTGGCGGCGGGTCGAGCAGATGCGGGAGGAGGGGGTCGAGTTCCGCTGCGGCGTGAACGTCGGCACCGACATCCCGACGCAGCAGCTCACCGAGGAGTACGACGCCGTCGTGCTCACCGGCGGGGCCACGCTGGGCCGCGACCTGCCGATCCCGGGCCGTGAGCTGAAGGGTGTGCACTACGCCATGGAGTTTCTCCCGCAGCAGAACAAACGGAACGCGGGCGACGAGGTGGCGGGCCAGATCTCGGCGACGGGCAAGGACGTGGTCGTGATCGGCGGTGGCGACACCGGGAGCGACTGCGACGGAACGAGCAATCGCCAGGGCTGCAGGAGCCTGACGCAGTTCGAGCTCCTGCCGCAGCCGCCGGACCTCGGCAAGTATCCGCGGCGGCACGAGCGGCCGGCGAGCAGTCCCTGGCCGCTCTGGACCGTGATGATGCGAACCAGCTCATCGCACGAGGAAGGCTGCCGTCGCGAGTTCGGCATCCTCACGAAGGAGTTCCTCGGCGATGCCGCGGGCAGCCTGCGCGGCCTGAAGACCGTGCGGATCGAGTGGTATCAGGATCCGGCCACGGGCCAGCA
>CAIKWU010000086.1 GCA_903831155.1 uncultured Planctomycetaceae bacterium
ACGCCCCGCAAACGCTCCGGCCACTGCGTCGGTGGCATGCACGCTCGCCACGTAGTGGCCGAGGGCCGCGACCGCGGCGGCGGGATCATGGCCGTGGACCACCAATGCCCCGGTGACGAGATCGCAGACAAGGCCCCCTTCCGGCAGCGCGGCGATCAGCCGGGCGAGATCGGCGGGCGCGGCCCGGCCCGCCTCCGCGCAGAGCGTGGCGCCGACCTGCTCACCGAAGTGGGCGAGGTCGGTGAGCACGTCGACGAGCAGCTGCCACTGCGTGCCGGAAGACTCCGGCGGAATATCACCGACGTGGTTGAGCACGAGGCCCGCACCGAGGTCGTGGGCGAGCCGCAGCGCGTCTTTCGTGGCTGCGATGCGGCCCTCGAGCCGATCGGGATCGGCGTAGCCGCCCCGGGTGCGAAACGCGATCGCCGACACGACGACCCCCTCGTCGCCGAGCCACTTGCGGATCTGCCGCAGGCCCGTCTGTGAGACCTGCGCCGGCTCGAGCGAGTGCCGGGCGTCGAGTTCCACGCCCCGCACGCCGAGGTCGCGGGCGGCACGGAAGGCCCGGCGGAGATCGCGGGAGAGCAGGGCGGCAGGCACGGAAATGCGGGTGGTGTCCATGAACCGTCGCGGAGCCTCGGGTCGTGACGCACGAGCCACCATCGTAGTATCCTGCCGTCATGCCGCCCCTGAAGGCCGTCACCACCGCCCTCGAGCACCTCGCCCCGCTCCGCCTGGCCGCTTCGTGGGACGCCGTCGGCCTGCTCGTCGCCCCGCGCCGCCAGGCGATCGAGCGGGTGATGACCTGCCTCACGCTCACCCCCGAGGTCGCGGCGGAGGCGGTTCGCGAGCGTGCCGACCTGGTGGTGTCGCACCATCCACTGCCGTTCCGGCCGGTGCCGCGGATCACGGCCGACACGGGGCCGGGCCGCGTGCTGCTCGACCTGATCGGGGCCGGGGCAGGCATCTGGAGCAGTCACACGGCGTGGGATTCGGCCTCGGGTGGGATCAACGACCAACTCGCCGTCCTCCTCGGCCTCACGCACGTCGCTCCGATCGAGCCCGACGCGGATCTTCCCGCCGTGGGCTTCGGCCGGGCCGGCACCGCCACCGAGGGCTGCACCCTGGCCGACCTCGCGGGCCGCGGGGCGGAGGCGCTCGGCGTGCGGCACGTGCAAATCGCGGGCGACCCGCACCGGCCGGCCGGCCGCGTGGGCATCGTCTGCGGGTCGGGTGGAGACTGCATCGAGCAGGCCGCCCGGGGTGGATGCGACACGCTGTTCACGGGCGAGGTGAAGCTTCACCAGGCGACCGAGGCGCTGGCGGCGGGCATGGCGGTGGTGGCCGTCGGCCACCACGCCAGCGAGCGGTTTTCCATGGAGGTGCTCGCGAAAAAGCTGGCGGCGGCGGTTGACGGCCTGTTTTGCTGGTCCAGCCGCGACGAGCGGGATCCCCTGGGCTGGCTGTAGCGGGCGGTCTCTCCGCCAGGTTTTCCGCCGGCGCGTTGCCCCGCCTGTTTGGCGCGCCAATACTTTCCGTTGTGTCAGCCGGCGGACCGGCGACTCCCTTTCGAGCCCGGCGACTCGCCGGCCGCCCCATGCCCCGGTTCCTGACTGCCCTTCCGGTCTACAACGAGGCGGCGCATGTCGAGGGCGTGCTCGACGAGGTCCTGCGGCACGCCGCCGACGTGCTCGTGGTCGATGACGGCTCGAGCGACGGCACGTCGGCCCTGCTGGCCGACCGGGTGTCCCGCTGCGGCGACATTCGGGTCGTGCGGCACGCCGTGAATCAGGGGTATGGCGCGGCACTCGCGACCGCGTTCCGGGAGACGCTCGCCGGTCCCTGGGACGGCCTCGTCACGATCGACTGCGATGGCCAGCACCAGCCGCGGATGATCCCCGAGTTCGTCGCCGCCGCGAGCGACCCGTCCACGGCCGCCGACATCGTGAGCGGCAGCCGGTATCTCCGCCGGTTCGCGGGCGACAGCCTGCCCCCCGCCGCCCGGCGGCGGATCAACGCCGAGATCACCAGCGAGATCAACGACCGGCTCGGCCTGTCGCTCACCGACGCGTTTTGCGGCTTCAAGGCCTACTCTCGGCGGGCCCTCGAGCGGCTGCACGTGACCGAGACTGGCTACGCGATGCCCCTGGAGGTCTGGGTGCAGGCCGCCGCCGCGGGACTGGCGATCGTGGAGCTGCCGGTGCCGCTGGTCTACCTCGACCTCGCGCGGAGTTTCGGCGGCGCTCTGGACGATGCGGCGACCCGTCTGGCCTACTATCGCTGCGTTCTCGATCGGGCCGAAGCGGCGGTCGCCGCCGCGGCCGGAGGGTCCGGCACCTCGATGTGAGGCTGTCGAGCCCGCCGGCGAGACGTGGTCCGTTTCGAGGGCTTTCCTTCGGCATGCCTCCGTCGCGTCGTTCCTTCGCCCCGCCCGAGCCTTCGGGCGCCCGGCTCGTCGAGCCTCCGGTCGTGCCCGCGGCCGGAACCGGGTCGATCGAGGCTCTCGTCGACAACAACCGTCTGCTGCGGGCGGCGCTCGACGTGCGAATCGGTGACATGCGGCTCTGGGAGCTCGTCGCCGCCACCCGCCGCGAGGTGCTGATGGTGGCCGCCGAGTACACGGGCCACTACCGCGACGTGATCCGCCCCGCGGACGTCGCCGACTGGATCGCGCGGCCGATCATCATGGGCGGCCACCAGCCCGAGCTGTTTCACCCGGGTGTCTGGCTCAAGAACGCGGCGCTCGACGCCTATGCCAGGCAGGTGGGCGGCACCGCCCTCAACCTCGTCGTCGACACCGACCGCTGCAGCCGCGTGACCGTGCCGGTGCCGGTGGGCACGCCGGAGGCGGCGCACATGGAGGAGGTGGCGTTCGACGCGTTCACGGTGGAGGCCGCCTGGGAGGAGCGGCCGGTGATCGATCTCGAGTGCTTCGCGTCGTTCGGCGACCGTGCATCGCGGCTGCTCGCTCCGCTCGTGCCCAGGCCGATCCTCCGCGCCTGGTGGCCGCTCGCCGTGGCGCGGGCCAAGGCCAGCCACCGGCTCGGGCTCGGGATCGCCCAGGCGCGTCACGTGCTCGAGGAGCGGTTCGGGCTCGACACGCTCGAACTGCCGGTGAGCGAGATGATGCGGCTGCCCACGGTGATGGTGTTCGTGGGCTGGCTGCTCGCCCACGCGCGGCGGCTGCACGATGCCTACAACGAGGCGCTCGCCGAGCATCGCCGCGCCCGCCGAATCCGTGGCCATGGCCGGCCGATGCCCGACCTCGCCGTCCGGCACGACTCGGCGGGGGAGTGGATCGAGGTTCCCTGGTGGATGTGGTCGCGGGAGGATCCCCGCCGCCGCCGCGTGTTCGCCAACATGTCGATGCCGGGGGGGCTTGCCCTCTCCGACATGGAGACGCTGCGGATCGAGTTGCCGATCACCCCCGACACCTCGCCGTCGAAGTGGATCGATGCCCTGTCGCGGATGGAGGAGCATGCGATCCGTCTGCGGCCCCGGGCGATCGTGACCACGCTGGTGTCGCGGCTGCTGGTGGCCGACGTGTTCGTGCACGGGATCGGCGGTGCCGCGTACGACGCGATCACCGACGACGTGGTCCGCAGGCTCGTGGGCTCCGATCCGCCGCGGCATGCGGTGGTGTCGGGCACGCTTCGCCTGCCGCTGGCGGAGTCGTTTCCCGAACTGGAGGCGGCGAACCCGGCATCGTCACTGGCTTCGGTCCGGGCCATGCTCCGCGACCTCCGCTACCATCCCGAGCGGCACCTCGAGCCGCATGCGTCGCAGCCGGAGGGCGTGCGCGACCTCATCGCGGCGAAACGGCGTTGGATCGACACCCACCCGACGGCGACGCTCGCTCGGCGTCGCTGCCACGAGATCCGTGGCATCAACGAGCGGCTTGCGGCACTTCTCGATGGCGAGCAGGCCGCCCTGGAGCGCCGCGTGGCGACGCTGACCGAGGGCGCGAGGGCCAGCGCGGTGCTGCGATCGCGAGAACTTCCTTGGTGTTTTTTCCCGGAAAAGACGCTCAAAAGCTTCCTGCTACTGGAAAACGGAACAGGTGAGACATAGATTGTCCGCCAACGGACTGGTTCTGATTTGCTCCAGGGAGAGGAGGCATCATGCATCGGGTGGACCGCGTTTCGCGTAGCCGTCCCGCCGTCGGCGTCAGCCGGGCCGGGTCGCCTGTTCGGCCGAGCCGTTCGTCCCGCTCCGCCGCCCAGGAGCGGGTCGCCTCGTCTTCGACCGCCCGTCGCCAGGGAAAGAAGAGCCGACTCAAGCTCCGGGCCGCACCGCAGGCGGCCGAACCGTCTGCGAAGCGAAAGACGGCCTCGAAATCCGCCTCCTCGGGGAAGGTGAAGCTGGCGTCGGGGACCGACCGTCAGGCAGTGGGGGCGAAGCCCGCCGCCGACGTCGTCGCGGCCGTCGAGACGGTGGAAATCCGGCCGTCCGGCACCGTCGTGTCGCGGCGTCCGGCCACGAAGCGAACGCCCGTCCACCACGTGCCGCACCATCCGATCCTGCCGCTCAAGCCCCCGGCCTGGATGCTCGAGGAGTGCCACGTGGCACCCGCCCGGGCGGGGGACCAGAGCGAGATTCTCCAGCTGCTGTCGGGCCTTCCCGCGCCGCCTTCCCGGGCGGAGTTTCATGCGGCCGTCGATCACCCCGAGCACGATTCAGCAAATCGGCTCGTCGCCCGGTTGGCCGGCCGGATCGTGGGGCACGTCGAGATCGTGCCTCGTGACCTGCAGATCGGCGCGGCGACCGTCCGCGGCGCCGTGCTCGATCGCGTGGCCGTGCTGCCCGAGTGCCGCGGTGCCGGCCATGGGCAGCGGCTCGTGCGCGCCGCCGAGGATCGCATGCGGCAGGCGGGGGCGGTGGTCGCCTTCTCACGGACGCGGATCGCACCGTCGTTCCACGAACTCGGCTGGAGCGTGCTGGGCCGCGACAGCGCGACTCCCGGCCGACCGACCGACATCCTCGCCCGGCTCCTCGAGGGGCCACAGCGGGGCGGCGATGCGGTGACGATGCGCCAGTGGCGACACGTCGAACTCCCCGCGATCCTGCGGATCTACCGGCAGAATGCGACGCGGTTCATCGGGCCGCTCGACCGCAGCGAGAACTACTGCCGCTGGCTCGTCAGCCGAGGTGCGTTCGATTCGATCCTCGTGGCACTCGTCGGCCAGGATCGCTACGAGCTGCATGAGTCGAGCGCGCGGATCGTGGGCTACTGCATCCAGGCCGGCAATCGCGTGCTGGAGATCATGGCCGATCCCGAGTTCGTGGGACTCGAGCGGGAGATTCTTGCCCGCGTCTGTGCCGAGGCGATCGAGAACGACCGGCAGGAGATCATCTACGAGTCGAGCACCGCCGATCCGCTGCACGAGGCGGTGGCCGGCTGCTCGAGCCTGGTGCAGGGTGGCGACCGGATGATCGTCGCGAAGGTGTTTCGGCCCCTCGACCTGCTGACGGCCCAGACGCCGGCCGTGGCCGCCCGCGTCGTGGCGGCGGAGATCCGTGAGACCGTGGAACTCGGCCTCGACGCCCCGTCGTTCCGCGGCTCGATCATCGTCGATGCCAGGGAGCCGCGTGAGGCGACGGTTCATCCGGGCCGCGTGGGCCGCAGTTACCTGCGGCTCTCCGACGATGAACTGGCCCGCCTGCTGCTCGGCCAGTGCGACCCGGTCGAGGCGGTGGCGGCCGGAAGGATGGAGCCCTCCACGCAGATGGCCCAGAAGCTCGCCGGCCAGCTCTTCCCCCGGACGCCGCTCTGGTGCCCGATGTGGGACGACCTGCCGGCGTAGGCTCGGTCACGGAAGTGCAGGTTGGCAAAACCGCACCAACGTGCCTAAGAATCGCGGTGCGAAAGGATCCCGCGCCGACGTCTCACCCGTCGACGTCGATCACCCGCAGCATGCTCGGCGGTGGCAATGGTTCGGGTCGCGGCCGGTCGCGGTTGGGACCGAGCGTCTCCCAGCGGAGCAGGAAGCGGTCGCGGCCCGCCGTATCGCCCCCCGAATCGTTCTGCCAGCGGACCTCCATGCCAGGCCATGCCGATTCGACGCGACGTAGGGCAGGCGGTCGATGCCAGGAGCCTTCGGCCGTACCCGTGGCGACCAGGGAAGCGGGATCCAGACGCCAGGTGCCCGAGCCCGCGGCGCTCCTGGAGCGCTGCACGAGCGTGCCGTCGTCGGTCACCTCGACCGGGCCGATCCCGACGTCGAAGTCGATCGTGCCGCCGCCGCCAAACTCCCAGCGGTGGCTCCACTGGCTCGTCTGGCGGATCCGCCAGAGGCCGTCCTCGAGGCGGGCTGAGCGGATCTGCGACCGGCCGGCCTCGTCGTAGGCGTGGTACGAGAGCACCGGCCGGTTCCGCGAGTCGAAACCGATCCGCACGAGGCCGTTGATGAGGCCCTGCCCGGGCGGGACCGGATCGACGACCTCGCAGGTGTCCGCGGTGATCGGCAGGTCGAGCGGCGTGCCGTCGCTCCGCTCCCAGTGCACGAGGTCGCGGCTCCGCGCATAGCAGACGTCGTGGCAGGTGTCGCAGTCGGGCGTGTCACGCCACACCCAGGCGAGGTGAAAGAAGCCGTCGGGGCCGCGAACCGGCCCTTCGAAATAGGCGTTCATCGTCTCCTCGCCCCGGCGTCCGCTGGTCAGCGGTTCGTCGAGCAGTCGCCGCCACGCCCGGGCCGTCGCATCGTAGCGGTCGAGGATCTGGTCGCCATCGCCGCTGGAGCCGTGACGGTACATGAAGACGAGGTCGCCGTTCCCGTCGTGCATGAACACGGGATACGTGACGTGGATCTCGCGATCACCCGTCATCCGGTGGAGTGGCTCGAACGACTCGCCGGTGAAGGCCTCGTCGAGCGGGTGCCGGGAGCGGAAGTAGACGAGCGGCGAGCAGTGCATGTCGGCGGCGAGGTGCACGAAGCCGTCGCGATCGACCGCCATGGCGATGGAGTTGTGGCTGTCCCAGCCGGTCGTCCGCGGAAGCGGCACGAACGTCCAGGTCCGCTCATCGAGCGATCGCACGGCCAGCGTGAGCCGGCGGTCGGCGTCGTAGAAGCCGACGAGCTGGCGGTCGCCCGCCGTGAGGAGCGCGAAGCCGACGGGGTGGGCCGACCAGACCGGAGCGACGTCGAGCGCGGCGGGGGCGGCGGGGGCGGCGGCCCGGGTGAGGGACGCGAGGCCCAGGACGACCGCGGCGAATCCGGCCAGACGGCCACGGCCCGTCGTCAGCGGGCGGGTCGCCATCTCAGCGGTGTCCACGCGCGCCCGCCAGCCACTGGTCGGCCCAGGTGCGGACACCGTCGACTCCCTTGCGGTGGCAGAAGTCGCCGAGCGTCTCGCCTCCATGCCGCTCGGCCTTGTAGCAGGCGAGCACGGCCGTGATCTCCCGGGAGAGATCCTCGAACGGCACGACGTCCTTGTACTGCTCGTTGAGCCGGTCGCCGAGCAGGCGGCCGCCGAGGAAGATCGTGTACTTGCCGAGGGTGCGGCCGACGATGCCGATGTCGGAGTTGTAGGGGCGGGCGCAGGCGTTGGGGCAGCCGGTCATCCGCACCGTAAAGGCGTCGTGGGCGAGGCCGAGTTTCGCCACCTCGGGCTCGAGCGAGTCGATCAGCCCCGGCAGCACCCGTTCGCTCTCGGCCACGGCCAGGCCGCAGGTGGGCAGGGCCACGCAGGCCATGCTCCAGCGGCGCAGGGTCGAGATCTCTTCCGAGGTCTTCACGCCATGGTCGTGGAGGATCTTTGCGATCCGTTCGCGGTCGGTGATGGCGAGGTCGGTAAACAGCAGGCTCTGGTGGGCGGTGATCCGCACGCCCGGCTCGAGGTCGTGGAGGATTCGCCGCAGCGCCGTCTTCAGCCGGAAGTCGCCGGTGTCGTGCACCCGGCCGTTTTCGACGTTGAGCCCATAGAAATACTTTCCGTCCCCCTGCTCGAACCAGCCGATGTGGTCGTCGAAGCCGTGCACGTCGGCCGGATGGCAGGGGGCCAGGGGCTTGCCAAAGTACTCCTCCACCTTCGTGCGGAAGGCCTCGAGCCCCATCGTGTGGATCGTGTACTTGAGACGGGCCGTCTTGCGGTCGGAGCGGTTGCCGAAGTCGCGCTGCACCTTGACGATCGCCTCGGCGATCGCGCACACGTCTTCCGGCGGCACGAAGCCGAGCCGCTTGCCAAGGGCGGGAAACGTCTTGGCGGCGCTCGGCGTCACGCCCATGCCGCCTCCGGCGAGCACGTTGTAGCCGAGGATTTTCCCATGCTCGTGGACGACGAGGAAGCCGAGGTCGTTGGCGTAGACGTCGGTGCAGTTGTCTTCGGGAAGCGCGAAGGCCGTCTTGAACTTCCGGGGCAGGTAGGTGGGGCCGTAGATCGGCTCCACGTCCTTGTCGGCCGAGGTGCC
>CAIKWU010000087.1 GCA_903831155.1 uncultured Planctomycetaceae bacterium
GACCATCGCCGGCCAGTATTTGCCCATCTACCGCGGCGGCATGTGGCAAAACAACGAGTTGAACTCGGGTGCCGCTTTCCGTAACACCGGAAACGGCGCGGGTGTGAACAGCGGCCAGTTCCAGAATTGGGGCTTCCGCGTCGCGAGCCTGGCTGCCGCACCGCCGTTGGTGATCACGATCGACGTGGCCAGCGGTACGCAAACCCAGACGCAGGCCGGCTATGCCACGCTCTCGGGCACGCTGCCGGTGCTGAAGACGGGCGCGGGCACGCTCGTGCTGGACGCCGCCAACACCCTCACCGGCAGCACGACCGTGCAGGCGGGAGGGCTCCAACTCGCCAATGGTTCGGCGTTGGCTTCGAGCAGGCTCGTGCCGCTCGCCGGCGGAACGGTCACGCTCATGGCCTATCTGCAGACCACGGTGGGCGGTCTCGATCCGAATGCCGGCGGCCTGCTCGACGTGGGTGGCGGGAAGGTGACCGTGGCGAGCGGCTTGGCGGCCGCCGATCTGGTGACCGCGATCGTGGCCGGCCGTGCCGACGGCTCCTGGTCGGGCACGAGCGGCATCACCTCGAGCCTCGCGGCGGCGGACGTTGCTGCCAGCGTGCCGCGGGCCGTGGGCTGGCTCGACAATGGCGACGGCTCGCTGACGGCGGCCTTCGCCGCACCCGGCGACACCAACATCGACTGGTCGATCGACATCCTCGACGCCGGCAACTTTCTGGCGCTCGGCAGGTTCGACACCGGGGATCCGGCCACGTGGGTCGAGGGCGATTTCAGCTACGACGGGATCGTGGACATCCTCGACGCGGCCGACTTCTTTGCCACCGGGCTCTACGACGTCGGGGCGTACAACCCGCCGACGGACTCGGCCGGATCGGTGGCCGCCGTGCCGGAGCCCTCGGTCTTGTCGCTGGCAGCGCTCGCCGGAGCCGCGCTCCTCTGCCGCCGCCGTCCTGGAGGTCGCTGACGCCGCAAGTTGACGTTCCCGATGCCACTCGGGGCGACCTATACTTCCGCCGTCACGATCTTTCCCCAGTGATGGTGCGGCATGCGGGCCCAGAATCAGCTTCTCCACAGCCGTGCCCGTGTTCGGCCGCGGTATGCCCTGTTTCCGCTCGAGGGCTATCCGTTCTCGCGGCTGCCCCAGTGGCCGGGCGTCGAGGCCCGGGTGCTCGCGTCGCCCGCGCTCGGGGCGGCGTTCGTCGAAGCATTGATCGATCCGCGGAAGGGGCAGGGCGGCGAGGCGAAGGCCGACGGCCGCGTCGAGACGTTCCTGTTCGTGGTCTCGGGCGGGATCGACCTCGCCGTCGATGGCAAACGGCACACGCTGGGCGCGGGCGGCTACGCGCTGGTGCCGCCGACGTCGGACTACACCGCAACGGCCACCGCCGACAGCCGGCTGATCGTGCTCAAGAAGGCCTACGAGCCGCTCGCCGGCGTGACGCCGCCGGGGCTCTTCATCGGCGATGCCGCGAAGGTGCCGGCCACGGTCTACATGGGCGACGAGGGGGCGCGGCTCCAGACGCTGTTCCCCGACGAACTCCCCTACGACCTGGCGATGAACATCTTCACGTTCGAGACGGGCCACAGCCTGCCCTACGTGGAGACCCACGTGATGGAGCACGGCCTCTGGTTCCTCCAGGGCAAGGGCCTCTACTACCTGGACGACACCTGGATGGAGGTCGAACAGGACGACTTCATCTGGATGGGGCCCTACGTGCCGCAGTCCTTTTACGCGACTGGCCCCGTGGCCTCGAAGTATCTCTACTCCAAGAACGTGAACCGCGAGATCCCCGTCTGATTGCGGTTCCGTAACGACGCGTCAAGGGAGCGGGGGTGATTTCATGGTGATTTCCAGGCGATCGCGGCGGCAAAGGGCCCGAAAAGCCTTGCGAGGCTTCTTCCCGGGTGCCGAGCAGCTCGAAGGACGAGTGGTGCTCGCCGCGGGCATCGGGTTCGACCAGAGTTCCCGGACCGTCACCATCGTCGGCTCGGAAGGGGGCGACGTCGCGGAGGTTCGGCAGCAGGGCGGAAACGTCGTGGTGTCGTTGGACGCCGCATCCGGACGATTCAGCAGGACCATCGCCGTCGCCGCGGTCGAGCGGATCATGTTCACGGGCTTGGCCGGCAACGACTCGTTTACCAACGCGTCCGGCATCCCGTCCCGCGCGAGCGGCGGGCCGGGCATCGACGTGCTGCGGGGCGGCGGAGGCACCGATGAACTGCTCGGTGGTGGCGGGAACGACCAGCTGTTCGGTGGCGGCGGCCATGACGTTGTGGACGGCGGCGCGGGCAACGACATGGCCGAGGGCGGCGCCGGCGACGACCGGGTGTCGGGGGGAATCGGGCGAGATCAGCTCGGTGGTGACGACGGCAGCGACGACATGTGGGGTGGAGCCGGCGACGACGTGATCATCGGCGGACGCGGCAACGACGCGATCCGCGGCGAAGAAGGAGACGATTTCATCCGTGGCGCCGGCGGCAGCGACATGGTCAGCGGCGGCAAGGGCAGCGATGATCTCTTCGGCGGTGCCGGCGGCGACATGCTCGATGCGGGCGAAGGCGATGACCAGCTCGACGGCGAGCTCGGTGGCGACAGGCTGATCGGTGGGGCCGGCCTCGATCGAGAGTCCGACAAGCAGGACCGCTTTGAAGATGGCGATGCCGACGGCGACGGCTACGACAACGACTATGACTTCGTCGACATCCTCTCCGCCGAGTCCGCCTACCTCGACGACGCCTCGGTCTCTCCGATCATCGAACTCGTGACCGGCGAACTTCGCGGCATCCTGCAACTCGCCGCCTCCGACGGCGGCCTGCGGGTTCGGGTGTCGAACGACGGCACCCGCAATCCTCCGGGACGCTTTGGGGACCTCGTCTCCGGCGTGTGGCGATACCTGACCCCCGACAAGATCCAGATCTGGGCCCGGTGGTGCTACCCCGCCTCCGATCCTTCGCAACTGCAGACGTTCGTGCAGTATCGGTACGTGGGCCCCTATTCCGGCAACCCCGAGGATTACTCCAACTTCGAGAACTACGTCATCTCGGAGGAGAGCCGCCTCTACGCCAACTACCTCCGCGGTCCGAGCACCTTCGTCAGCTGGCTTCCCGATGCGCCGCTCGGCTTCTACTACTCCGTGGCCAACGAGCAGGCGACCGGGTATCCGCCCCCGATCGAGCGGCTCACGGAAGCCCTGGAGTCGATGCCGAACTTTTTCGCGAGCGGGGACTCGTTCGCCGGTGACCTGTCGGTCGATCCCGGCTTCCAGGGCATTCAGCCCGTCATCGACCTCCTCCGCACCATCGATCGCGTCAGCCGGACGTGGTATGCGGAGTTGAAGGCCGCGCGGCCGCGCTGAAATCCGGAACCGTCCGTGGGTTCCGGTTTTGGTCATGGGCTTTGGGTGTCGTTAGGATGGCTGTCACGCGCAGAAAGTCCGCCACGACCGAGGAACATCATGCAGGAAAAAATCTACCGCGACGCTGACGTCGACATGGCCCCGCTGAAGGGCAAGACCGTGGCCGTGATCGGCTATGGCATCCAGGGAAAGGCCCAGGCCGCCAACGCCCGCGACAGCGGCGTGAACGTGATCATCGGCACGCGGCCCGCGAGCGAGTCGCCCAGCCGCAAGCAGGCCGAGGCCGACGGCTTCAAGGCCTGTTCGATCGGCGAGGCCACGAAGCTCGCCGACGTGCTGCTCATCGAGCTGGCCGACCCGGCCCAGCCGCCCATCTGGAAGGCCGAGATCGCCCCCAACCTCTCGGCGGGAAAGACGGTCTGCTTCTGCCACGGCTTCAACGTGCTCTACGGGGCGATCACGCCGCCGAAGGACGTCAACACCGTGCTCTTCGTGCCCAACGCCCCGGGGCACTTCGTGCGGCAGAAATACCTTGCCGGCGAGGGGATCTACGGCTGCGTGGCGGTCGACCACGACGCCACCGGCGACGCGATGAAGATCGCCCTGGCCGTGGCCAAGGCGGTGGGCAGCACCCGCGCGGGCGTGGTGGAGATGTCGTTTCAGCACGAAACCGAGGGGGACAACTTCGAGGAGCAGATCCTCTACGGTGGCGCCATCCACCTGATGAAGATGTGCTTCCAGACGATGGTGGACAACGGCTACCCGCCGAGCTTCGCCTACGCCAAGGCGATCCGCTCGCTCCGCAGCGTGATCGACGTGATGGACGAGGTGGGCATCGAGGAGTACATCAGCCGCCGGTGCAGCCGCACGGCCGAGTTCGCGATCCGTACCCGCGGCCCCCGCGTGATCAACGAGGAGGCGATCCGCGAGATCTTCCGCGAGACCGAGCGGGGCGAGTTTGCCCGCGACTGGATGCAGGAGTGGGCCCTCGGCATGCCCACGCTCCACCGGATGCGGCGGACCGCCGCCGAGAGCGCGATGGAAAAGACCGGCCACGAATGGCGTCGCGAGTTCGGGAAGTAGGCCCGGAAGACCCGCCATGCCAGTTCGCGCCGACCGCATCGCCGCCGACATCGAAGTGATCGGCCGGTTCACGCATACGCCGGGGGCGGGTTCCGACCGGCCCACGTTCTCGCCGGCGTGGCGGCAAGCCCGCGATTACTTTGTCGCCGAGGTCGAGCGGGCCGGCTGCCACTGGCGGGTGGATGCCGCCGGCAACGTGCACGCCCGGCCGCGGGGCGTCGACTGGTCGCAGCGCGTCTGGCTCTCGGGCTCGCACCTCGACAGCGTGCCCCGCGGCGGCGACTTCGACGGCGTGGTCGGCGTGGTGGCAGCGGTCGAGGTGCTGCGGGCGGCGCACGAGGATGGCCGACACGACCTGCCGCTCGAGGCAATCGTGTTCGCCGAAGAGGAGGGCACGACCTTCGGCCTCGGGATGCTTGGCAGCCGCGGCTGGGCCGGCACGATCGACGCGGCGGCCCTCGCGGCCCTCAGGAATCGCGACAGCAAAAACTATTGGGAAGCCGGGGCCGACCATGACGCGGCGGCCGACCGGCTCGCCGCCGAGCGGCTGCGGCCAGCCGACTATGCGGGCCTGATCGAGGTGCACATCGAGCAGGGGCCGGCGATGTGGAAGCACGACCGTCGCGTGGCGCTCGTCACCGCGATCGCCGGCCGGCGGCAGTATGCGATCTCGCTCCGCGGCGTGGCCAACCACGCGGGTTCGACCGGCATGAACGACCGGCACGACGCCCTCGCCGGGGCCGCCGAGGTGATCGCGGCGGTCGAGTGCCTCCCCGACCTGCTCGGCGACCATGCCGTGGCCACGGTGGGGCGGATCGCGGTCGAGCCGAATGCCGTGAACGTGATCCCGTCGCGGGCGGAGTTCACGGTGGACCTCCGCGCCCCCGACGACCACTCGCTCGAAGTCGGCGACGAGCGGCTCAGGGCCCTCGTGGCGGCGGCGGCCCTGCGCCGCGGCCTGGAGCACGAGATCGTCCGCACCGAGACCCTCCCGGCCGTGCGGCTGGATGAGAAGGTCGCCGACCGCGTGCGTGCCGCGGCGGGCGGCCTCGGGCTCTCGCTGCTGCCAGAGGCGGTGAGCGGCGCGCTGCACGACGCGGCGATCCTCGCGCCGCTCGTGCCCACGGTGATGCTCTTCGTGGCCAGCCGCGACGGCATCAGCCACAACCCTGCCGAGTTCAGCCGGATCGACGACATCGTCGACGCCACGCGACTGCTCGCGGGGGTCGTCGCGAGCCTGCCCGACTGACGCCGCCCGAAGCCCCGCGAGAGGCCGCCGTGATGCCGTGCACCCTGGCCGAACTCAACGCCTGCGACCTGTCGAAGTTCCTCCAGGTGTGCGGGCCGCTCTACGAGCACTCGCCGTGGGTGGCCGAGCGGGCGTTTTCGTGCCGGCCATTCGCCTCTCGGGCGGCGCTTCATGCGGCGCTCGTGCAGGCGGTGGCCGAGGCGACGCCCGACGAGCAGCTCGCGCTCATTCGCGCGCATCCGGATCTCGTCGGCCGGCTGGCTCGCGAGGGGCGGCTCACCGCCGCCTCGACCGGCGAGCAGGCGGCGGCGGGGCTCGACGCGCTGTCGGCGAGCGAGGTCGACGCCTTCGAGCGGTTCAACCGCGAGTATCGCGACCGCTTCGGCTTTCCGTTCGTGATCTGCGCGCGGGAGAACCGGAAGGAAGCGATTCTCGCGGCGTTTCCGCTGCGGCTTGGGCACACGGCGGATGAGGAGCGGGCCACGGCCCTCGCCGAGATCGGCACGATCGGCCGGCTGCGGCTCCTCGACGCGGTGAGCGATCCGTGACCGCGGCTCGGGGCTGCCAATGCCCCATCGCCGGACGTTCGCATCGGGCATCCTGCCCGACGCTCACTGCATGTCCGCTGCGCTTCGCCATCCTGGCTACGCTTGCTCCCATAGCCCGGCTCCGGGGCACCGGCAGCCCCTCGCTGGGCCGAACGTCCCCGCGAGCTGGAGGGAGCGGTTTCGCGCGCCACTCACAAGAGATCGGCGAGGTTTTCCAGATCGAGGAGATCCTTGGGCCGGCCTGCGGCCCGCTTCATTCGGCGGAGCCACTCGAGCGACGCGAACTTCACGCCGTGCCGGGTGATGATGTCCAGGAGTCTTCGATCGGGTGCCATGTGTTTACGGACCAGATCGTCGGCCCACGGAGCGAGCCCGAAAGTTGCGGCGGCGGAAGCGGGCCAGTCCTTCGGGGTTGGCTTGGAGCAGCGCCCATCCCTCGTCGATCAGTCGCTGCATCGCGGCCTTGCGTGCGCGAGGCGTGAGCGCTCGCACGCGGGCCCGCTCGATGCGGTCGCGTGGCTGAAGGTTTGGGCTGGGAGGAAGAGCGTCTTCTCTCATGGCAACAGTATACTCGTGGCCACCTGGAGGTTTTCCGTATGGCTCGGCTCTCGACGCATGTGCTCGACACCGTGAAGGGCGGTCCCGCGGCCGGGATGCGGATCGACTTGCACCGGCTCGATGCCGAAGGCCTGCCGCGGCACGTGAAGAGCGTGACCACCAACGCCGATGGCCGCACCGATGAGCCGCTGCTGTCGGCCGACACCGTGACGGCGGGCACCTACCGGCTCACGTTCCACGTCGGGGAGTACTTTGCGGCGGCCGGGTCGCCCGACGCCTGCCGGTTTCTCCGCGAGGTGCCGGTGGTGTTCGGGATCGACGATCCGGCGGGGAACTACCACGTGCCGCTGCTGGTTTCGCCGTGGAGCTACAGCACCTACCGCGGGAGTTGAGCATGCGGTGGGACCTGCTCGTTCGCGGCGGCTCGGCGGTCACGCCGGCCGGCGTTGTTCGCGCCGACATCGCCGTCGCCGACGGCCGGATCGCCGAGGTCGCACTGGAGATCACCGGCACCGCCACCGAGACGATCGACGCCACCGGCTGCCACGTCCTGCCCGGCGTCGTCGATCCGCATGTCCACTTCAACGATCCCGGCCGCGCCGACTGGGAGGGTTTTGAGACTGGCTCCACGGCGTTTGCGGCCGGCGGCGGAACGCTGTTCGTGGACATGCCCCTCAACGCCTCGCCCCCCACGCTCGACGCGGCCTCGTTCGACGCCAAGCTCGCGGCGGCCCGTGGGGCGGCCCGCACCGACTACGCCCTCTACGGCGGCCTCGTGCCCGGCAACGTCGACCGCCTGCCCGAACTCGCTGAGCGTGGGGTTGCGGGCTTCAAGGCCTTCATGAGCGGCAGCGGCATCGATGATTTTCACGCGGCCGACGATGCCACGCTCTGGCAGGGGATGAAGGTCGCCGGGGAACTGGGCCTGCCGGTGCTCGTGCACGCGGAGAACGATGCGATCACGGCGGCGCTGGCCCGCGAGGCGGTCGCGGCCGGCCGGACCGGTATTCGCGACTATCTCGCGTCGCGGCCGGTGGTCGCCGAGGTGGAGGCGATCGGTCGCGCGATCGCACTGGCCGCCGACGCCGGCTGCCCGCTGCACATCGTGCACGTGTCGAGCGGCGCGGGAGTGGCGATCGTGGCCGAGGCGCGGGCGAAGGGCGTGGAGGTGACCTGCGAAACCTGCCCGCACTATCTCGTGCTCACCGATGACGACGTCGAGCGAATCGGGGCCGCGGCCAAGTGTGCGCCGCCGTTGCGGTCCCCGGCCGTGCAGGCCGAGCTCTGGCAGCGGGTGCTGGCCGGCGAGATCCAGTTCGTGGCCTCGGATCATTCGCCGGCGCCGGCGTCGATGAAGCAGTCGAAAAACTTCTTCGAGGTCTGGGGGGGCATCGCCGGCGTTCAGGCAACACTCGGCCTCGTGCTCGAAGAGGGGCACCGCCAACGGGGCCTGCCGCTGGCCGACGTGGTGCGGCTCACTTCGCGGGGAGCGGTGGAGCGGTTTCGGCTCGGCGAGCGGGGCCGGATCGAGCCGGGATGCGTCGCCGACCTCGCGATCGTCGATCTGGGGCATGCCGCTCCGCTCGCCGCGAGCGACCTCCACGATCGCCACCGGCTCTCCCCCTACGTCGGCCGCACGCTCCGTGGCCGCGTCCGGCGGACGCTCGTCCGCGGCCGGACGGTATTCGCCGATGGCACGCCCGTGGGGCCGGCGATCGGAGAGCTCGTGAGGCCTGAGCCGCGGCCACGGGAGGCGCGAGCATGATCGCGGGTCTGCATGCGATCAGGGGGCCGCTGCTCAACCCGTCGCCGACGGCGGGCGTCGACTACTTCCCCGACGGCGTGCTCGTGGGCGACGACCGCGGCCGGATCGTGGCGGTGGGGGCGTGGGACGAGGTGGCGGCGCGGCTGAACCTCGACGCCGCCGCGGTGCCGCGGAGCCGGGGGCTGATCCTGCCGCCGCTGCTCGACGCCCACATCCACATCCCGCAGCATCCGATCCGTGGGCGGTTCGCCGAGAACATCGGCGCCGATCCTCCCGGCGGCCGGCTGCTCGCCAGCCTCGAGCAGAATGTGTTTCCTGCGGAGGGCCGCTGCGAGGGGCCGGCGCATGCGCGGCACGTGGTGGCCGACTTCGCGACCGACACACTTGCCAATGGCGTGATCGGCGGCGCGGCCTACATGACGGTGCACCCCCGGGCCACGCGGATCGCCCTCGAGCAGCTGCCCGAGTCGTGGAGCGTGGGCCTCGTGCTCATGAACGGCCGCTGCCCGGCGTATCTCCGCACAAACGAGCCGTCGCTTGCCGACGACATCACCGCCCTCGCCCATGACTTCGGCCGCCGGCTGATCGTCACCGACCGGTTCGCGGTGAGCGTCGACGCGCCGCTGCGAAAACAGGGCGTGGCCCTCGCGAGGCAGCATGGCCTGCGGATGCAGACGCACCTCGACGAGCAGCGGGCCGAGAAGGCGCTGATCGAAGAGGTGCTCTATCCCGAAGCGGGCAGCTACACGGGCGTGTATGCCCGTGACGGCCTGCTCGACTGCGAGCCGATCCTCGCCCACTGCATCCACGTGCGGCCCGAGGAGGTGGACCTGATCGCCGGCTCGGCCTCGTCGATCGCCCACTGCCCCGTCTCGAACACGCTGCTCGGCTCGGGTGTGATGCCGCTCGACACGATCCGCTCTGCGGGCATCCCGCACGCGCTGTGCACCGACGTGGGAGCCTCGCCGACGACCTCGCTCTTCTGTGAGATGGCGCAGTTCCTGAAGGTGCACGCCGCCGCGTCGTCGTCGGCCACTCCCGAGGAGGCGCTGCGGCTCGTCACGGTGGCGCCGGCGCGAATGCTCG
This sequence comes from uncultured Planctomycetaceae bacterium, assembly GCA_903831155.1. Lineage (GTDB taxonomy): Bacteria > Planctomycetota > Planctomycetia > Pirellulales > UBA1268 > QWPN01. Next base: position 9,652 of record CAIKWU010000087.1, read on the forward strand.
GCGTCGGCGATCGCCTCGGCACCTTCGCTGCCGGCATGGAGTGGTCGTTCATCGAGGTGGCCTGCGACGGGCCGGTGCCGGCGACGGCTCGCGAGGCGATCCTGGGCGGGCTGCTCGGGATGTCGGAGGCCGACCTCGACTCGTGGCGGAGCGGTGACGGGCCGGCCGCCGCGGCGATGCGCCGGCTTCGCGACGAGGGGCTCGACTGGGGCCACGACCTCGCGGTGCTCGACGCCGACGTGCGGGCCACCGCCGCGCGGCTCGAGGGCCGTGTGCGGCGAGTGACTCGGGCAGGGAAGGTTGTCTGGCCGCCAGGAAGCCCAGTCGCGTAAGCGATGGGGTCGTGGCCAGGTCCGGCGTGGCAGCCGTACGCCTTAGACGAGTCAAACTTGATGCTCGCGCGGCCACTGGTAGAAGCCCAACGCCGTGAGGCGTGGGGTGGTTCGCTCCAAGACGCCGTGTCCAGCGTGGTCCGCCCGCGGCCTCACGGCCGGTCGGCTTTCACTCTCCCCGCGCTCGAGCGCGAGGATCAAGTGTGATCCGTATTACGGCGTTACGCTTCCTGCGGCAGCTACGGCTGAGGGGGCATTCAGGAAGCCCAATCGCGTAAGCGATGGGGGCGAGCGCTGGCGGGGAGAGCCGTACGCCTCACGGCGTGACGCTTCCTGAGGCCGAGCCTTACGCCTTACGGCGTGAGGCTTCCTGGATGCGCCGAGCGGGGTGTAGGCTACGATTCTCTCATGCGTGATCACCTGGTTCTGTGGGTCAACGGCATTCGCCGCGAGGTTCGCGGCGGCGACGCCTTCCTCACGCTCAGCGACTGGCTTCGCGGCGGGCTCGGGCTCGTCGGCACGAAGATCATGTGCGCCGAGGGTGACTGCGGCGCCTGCACCGTGCTCGTGGCCGAGCCCGCCGAGTCGGGGCACCTGCGGTGGCTGCCGATCGACTCGTGCATCCGCTTCCTGTTCCAGCTCGACGGCTGCCATGTCGTCACGGTGGAGGGGCTCGCGAAGGACGGCGACCTGGCGCCAGTGCAGCAGGCGATGGTCGAGTGCCACGGCTCGCAGTGCGGCTTCTGCACGCCCGGCTTCGTGATGGCCCTCGCCGGCGGCTGCGCGGCCAAGAGCCGCGGCGAGCCGCTCGACTGGCGGAAGGAACTCTCCGGCAACCTCTGCCGCTGCACGGGCTATGTGTCGATCTTCGAGGCCGCCGCGCGGGCGGAGACTGAGGCCACGTGGATCGCGGAGCGGTTTGCCGACGACTCGTGGGCCGTCGAGGGGGCGAGGCTGCGGCGTGAGTCGCTCGACGTGCACGGCGACCTCGACGGCGTGGCCATGAGGGCCACGTGCCCGGCGACCGTCGCCGAGGCGCTTGCCGCCCGCCGCGAGCCCGAGGCCCGCGTGGTGGCGGGCGCCACCGACCTCGGCGTGCTCTGGAACAAAGGAAAACTCCGGCCCCGGCACTGGCTCGACCTGTCGCGGGTGGTGGACCTGCGGGGGATCTCGGTCGTCGAGGCAGGGCAGGCCCCACGCCTTACGGCGTTGGGCTTGCACGAGGAACACGCAGGAGTCGGGCCGTGTGAGGGCGGGGCGACGCTCGTGGCCGGGCCGCTTGCCACCTGGACCGACATGCTGGCCGTCTGCTCCGAGCGGTGCGGCGAGGCCGTCGCCGTGCTCGAGGCCTTTGGCGGCCCGCAGATCCGCCACGTGGGCACGCTCGGGGGCAATATCGTCAACGGCTCGCCGATCGCCGACTCGCTGCCGCTCCTCTTCGCGATGGAGGCCACGCTCGAGGTGGCAAGCGGCGCGGGCACGCGAACCGTGCCGATTGACGCTTTCTACAAGGGCTACAAGCAGCTCGACCTCGCCGCGGACGAGCTGCTCGTGCGGGTGCGGATGCCGCTGCCCGCCCCGGGCGACATCCTCCGGCTCGTGAAGGTGTCGCGCCGCCGTGACCTCGACATCTCCACGTTCACCTCCGCGATCCACGTCCGCCGCGATGGCGACACGATCGCCGCGGCCCGGATTGCGTTCGGTGGCGTGGGCCCCACGGTGGTGCGGATGCGACGCACCGAGGCGGCGCTCGCGGGCCAGCCGTTCACGGAGGAGACCTTCCGCCGGGCCGGCGAGGTGGCCGTCGGCGAGATCCGGCCGCTGACCGACGTCCGCGGCAGCAGTGACTACCGCCTCCAGCTTGCCCGCAACGTGTTCCTGAAGTTCTTCCACGAGCAGCAGGTGGCCGTCGGATGAGCGGCACGAGGTTTCAGCCCGTCGCGGAGCCAGAGGCCCACGTGCCGAGCGTGGGGCGGACGATCCCGCACGATTCAGGCGTCGGCCACGTGACCGGCTCCGCCGCCTACATCGCCGACCTGCCGCACCGCAGCGACGAGCTCGTCGTGGGCTTCGCACCAAGCCCGGTGGCCAGCGGTCGGATCCGCCGCATCGACCTTGCGGCGGCCCGTGCCGTTCCCGGCGTCGTCGATCTCGTCACGGCCGCTGATCTCCCGGGCTCGAATATCTGGGGACCGATCATCAAGGATGAGCCGATCCTCGCCGACGGCGAGGTGCTCTACGTGGGCCAGCCGGTGGTCGTGATCGCCGCCGAGACCCAGGCCGCCCTCGACGAGGCACGCCGGCTCGTGCGGATCGACATCGAGGCCACCGAGCCGATCCTCACGATCGAGCGGGCGATCGAAGCCGGCCGATTTCTCGGGCCCCCGCGGCGGATCGCCCGGGGCGATGCGGCCGCGGCGATCGCGGCGGCGCCCCATCGGCTCGCGGGCGTGTTCCACAACCTTGGCCAGGAGCATCTCTATCTCGAGCCGCAGGCGGCGGCGGCGATTCCCGGTGAAGGCGGCCAGATCGTCGTCCATTCCTCCACGCAGGGGCCGACCGAGACGCAGCACGTGGTCGCCGAGGCGCTCGGGATCGGCATGCACGAGGTGGTCTGCGTGTGCAAGCGGATGGGGGGCGGCTTCGGCGGCAAGGAAACGCAGGCCGTGCTGCCCGCCGTGATGGCCGCGCTGGTGGCCAGGCGAACCGGCCGGGCGGCCCGGATCGTCTACGTCCGTGAGGACGACATGGCCTCCACCGGCAAGCGGCATGCCTACCGCACCGCCTGGGAGGTGGGTTTCGACGATGACGGCCGGATCCTCGGCTACACGGTCGACTTTCATTCGGCCGGCGGCGCGGCGGCCGACCTCTCCACGTCGATCATGGAGCGGTCGATGTTCCATGTGGACAACGCCTACTGGCTGCCCCACGTGGAGATTCATGGCCGGGTCTGCTTCACGAACATTTCGCCCGCCACGGCGTTTCGCGGATTCGGCGGCCCGCAGGGGATGGCGGTGACCGAGAGCGTGATCCAGGAGATCGCCACGCACCTCCGCGGCCGCGGCAAGCCGGTCGCCGCGATCGACGTCCAGCGGCGGAATCTCTACGGCATCCACGACCGCAATGTCACGCCCTACGGCCAGGTCGTGAAGGGCAACCACGTCGCGAAGATCCTCGACACGCTGCGGACCCGATGCGACTTCGACCGTCGGCTCGCGGAGGTGGAGGCGGCCAACGCCCGCGACCCGCTCGTGCTCCGCGGTCTCGCCCTGATGCCCGTGAAGTTCGGGATCTCGTTCACGGCGAAGTTCCTCAATCAGGGCAACGCGCTCGTGAACGTCTACGAGGACGGCACGGTGCAGGTCTCCACCGGCGGCACGGAGATGGGGCAGGGGCTCAACACCAAGATCCGGCAGCTCGTGGCCGACGAGTTCGGCCTGCCGCCGGAGCAGGTGGTGCTGATGCCGACCTCCACCGAGAAGAACTGCAACACCTCGCCCACCGCCGCCTCGGCCGGCACCGACCTCAACGGCGCCGCGGCGGTGAACGCGTGCCGCTCGATCAAGGCGCGGATCGCCGAGTGGGCGGCGGCGCGATTCGTGGCTGCCGGCGGCACGGCGGCGGCCGAACACGTGGGCTTCGCGGGGGGCTGGGTCTACGACATCCGGCGTCCGGAACAGCGGATCGCCTTCGGGGAACTCTGCCACCTCGCCCGCCGCGACCGCGTCGATCTCGGGGCGCGGGGTTTTTATGCGACGCCGGTCGCGGGCTTCGATGTGACGACCGGGCAGGGCAGCCCGTTCTTCTACTACACGCAGGGCGCGGCGGCGGCGGAGGTGCGGATCGACCGGTTCACGGGTGACCTCGTCGTCACCCGGGCCGACGTGCTCATCGACATCGGCCGCTCGATCAACCCCGGTGTCGACCGCGGCCAGGTGATCGGCGGCTTCGTGCAGGGCATGGGCTGGGTGACGGGCGAATGCCTCGTGTACGACGAGAAGGGCCGGCTGCTCTCCGACTCCCCCACCACCTACAAGATTCCCGCGGCCTCCGACGTGCCCGCCGACTTCCGCTGCGAGTTCTTTCCCAACGACGACAACGTGGAGAACGTGGCTCGCAGCAAGGCGGTGGGCGAACCGCCGCTGATGCACGCGATCTGCGTGTGGAACGCCGTGAAGCACGCGCTCGCCTGCGTGTCGCCCGCCGCGGCCCGCCGGCTCTGCCTGCCGGCGACGAACGAGGAGATCCTCCGGGCGCTGCATGCCACCGCCGGGCCGGCCGCCGACGGCACCGGCTGGGGCCACAGCGCGGAGGCGCGGGCCTGGGGCCCGGGCCGCTGACTCGTTTCGGAGCGACGATGCCCGCCCCCCATGGACTCATCGAACGGCTCGCCGAAATGGCGGCGGATGGCAAGCCCTTCGTGCTCGTGACGCTCGTGGAGGCGGTCGGCAGCACGCCGCAGGACGCGGGCACGAAGATGCTCGTGGACGCCACGGGGCTCCGCTTCGGCACGGTCGGCGGCGGCAAGGTGGAGCAGCAGGCGATCGTCACCGCCCAGTCGCTGGTTGCCGATCCGGCAGCCAAGCCCTGCACGCTCGTGGAGTGGAACCTGAAGCGCGACGTGGGCATGACCTGCGGTGGCACCGTGACGCTCCTCTTCGAGACCTATCATGTGCATCCCTGGAGGGTCGTCGTATTTGGCGCGGGGCACGTCGGGCAGGCCGTCGTCCGCTGCCTGCTCCTCCTCGACTGCCAGGTTGCCTGCATCGACTCGCGGGCCGAGTGGCTCGATCGGCTCCCCGACTCGCCGCAGCTGGAGAAGGTGAGGCTCGACGAGCCGCGCGACTACGTGCCGC
>CAIKWU010000088.1 GCA_903831155.1 uncultured Planctomycetaceae bacterium
GCGGCCGCCTCCCTCAGGGGCTTGTATTTCAAGTCCACCGGCAGCGGCACGCACGGTTTCACCTTCTCGGGCGATGGCACGCTGACGATCGGTCGGGGCGGGATGACCAACTACGATGCCTCACCGCAGGTTTTTACAGCGGCGATCACCCTGGGCGACGACCAATACTGGAACGTCGGCTTCGGGGGCGTGACGGCGGCCGCAGTGAACACGGGCACGGCGGGCTGTCTGCTCGAGGTCGACGGCAGCGGAACGGCCCGGTTCACAGGCACTCTCTCCGGCTCCGGTGGGCTTGCGCTCACAGGCAAGCGTCTGGAACTCACCGGTTCCAACAGCTACTCGGGCGGCACGTGGGTGCATGGCGGCACGCTCACCGCCACGGCAGGTGCGCTTGCATCCACGTCTGCCATCACCGTCGACGCGGGCATGCTCTCGGCGGTGGATTACAGCGGGGTGGCGCCGCTCAGCGTTGCCGCCTCCGGGTTCGCCACCATCAGCGGCACGGGGCTCACACTCGGCTCGGTGAGTAATGCCAACGTCACGGCGGCGGCGGTATCGTTCACGGCAGCCACGGGCACGATCACGCTCTCATCGCTCACGGGCGTCGGTTCGACGTGGTTCGCGAGACACGCCGCGATCACGGGGGGCGTGTCATCGGGGTCGGTTACGGTGGTGCGTGGACTCGCGGCCACGATCACGGGAGGCACCGTGTCGGCGGGGAGTCTCACGAGCGGGACGGTATCGGGTGGTCTCACGATGGTATCGGGTTCCGCCACGATCGGTCGAGTGGCGGGCGGATCGACGACCATCGGGGGAGCGGCGACGATCGCCACGCTCGCTTCGGGCACGGTCACGGTTTCCGGGAGTGGGTCCGTGATCACCACACTCGCGGGAGGCCGGCTGGCGGTTGCCGGCGGGTCGGTGTCGTTCGCGAGCGGCAACTTCGGCGGCACGATCACCGGCAGTGACGGAAGCCTCGCGAAAACCGGCGGGGGCGTCATCTCGCTCAACTCGTCGAACGGCTTCTCGGGACGGACGTCGGTTCAGGGGGGCACACTGCTCGTGGCACACGCGACCGCTCTTGGTGCGAGCAGCGTGAGCGTGGTCGCAGGTGGCACGTTCGCTGTGGCCCCGTACCTGCTGACGACTGTCGGTGGCCTCGAACCCAACGCGGGCGGGCTCGTGGACGTGGGCACGGGTGGCCTCACAGTGGCCGCCGGCCTCACGGTGCACGACCTGCTCACGGCAATCAGCGCCGGCCGGACCAGCGGCTCCTGGACTGGCACCACGGGGATCACGTCGTCGTCGGTCGCGGCGGCCGTGGCTCTCAACGTGCCGAGGGCCGTCGGCTGGGTCACAGACGGTCACGGCTCGGTGTTCTTCTCGTATGCGGCACCGGGCGACACGAACCTCGACCGCCTCATCGACACACTCGATTCGGCCAACATCGTCGCTGCCGGAAAATTCGATACTGCCAAGCCGTCGACCTGGTTCGAGGGTGACTTCAACTACGACGGGTTGGTCGACATTCTCGACATCGCGAGCCTCAATTCGACGGGTCTATTCAACGCGGGGTACTACAACGCGCCACCAGCCACGTTGCCAGAGCCGTCAACGTGGTTCACACTTGCGGCGGCATGCGGAGCTATGCCGGTGTTCCGCCGCTTGGCGCTTCGTTGGACATGGCGGCCATGGCGTGGAACCGCTGGCCGCCGCTGAAGTCGGCGAGGGAACATCCGACAGGATCGAGGGGAGGATGAATGGCCGGGTCCAAGATAGACTCGCATTTTCCGTTGCCGCGATTCCACCGGAATGGCTTCCATGCATATCCATTTCATACTCTGTGCTGCAACGCGACTGACCGCCTGGCTTGCCTGTTCGTGGTTCGCCGTTTCCGTGAGCGCAGCCGAGTCGCCCATCGCGGCGCGGCCCAACATCGTTTAC
>CAIKWU010000089.1 GCA_903831155.1 uncultured Planctomycetaceae bacterium
AGTCGCCGTGAATCGTGCTTGCAAACGTATACTCGGCGGAAAGGCTTCCTCCCGTCAGCGCCGTGAAGTTGCCCCCCTCGTAGAGGAATCCTTCGAACACGCCGGATGTAGTACTCGCGCCGACGATCTTCGTGCCGTCGATGTCGTAAAAGCCTGTGTCGCTTGCCCCCGGCCTGTCGACTGTCGTCCAGGTCTGTGTCTGGATGTCGTAGGTGAAGCCGTGGGCGTTTGCGTCGGAGTATCGCCCCACGATCGTGTTGCCACTGATGCCAAACGCCGTTGTCTCTTCGGTGGCTGCTGGGTTGTAGAGATCGTTGAAGTTGGTGCCATCGAAATAGAAACCGCGTTGGGGCCCACTGGCATTGAAGTAGCCGCCGACGATCCGTTCGCCGTCGAGGTCAGAGGGATCCGTCTCGACGGCCCCTGGATAGGCGACGCTCGTGAACGAGACGGCTGCGGCCCGGCCGGCAAGTCCGGCTTGGAGAGCGATCGCCGCCACGAGGAAGCCGGCGACGTTGAGGGAGTTGAGGGACAGGAATCGACGCATCGTGTGATACTCCTGAGGACGGGGAGGTGAACCTGTTCGGGGTGACGGTCGCTCGCCCCGGCGACGTGATCGCAGCGGCCAAAGACTGCCCTCTACCCTCTATTTCCCCCCTGGAAATCAAACCCTTACAGCGCGCGATGCTTTTTCTTCGAAATCGGCTGTCACCAGCGTTTTTTCGGGAAGTTAGGCAAGCCAGGCGATTTGCGGAGCGATGAAACGCGAGCAGCCGCGGGCCAAAGGCCTCGGACCCGCGGCCGCATGAGCGGGTTGCCGCCTGGTCGGCGCGCCGCGCGGGCGGGGGAGTGTCAGGGCCCCCCGCCCGGCGGCGTCTCGAGACGTCTCGTTCCGGCCAGCTGGCCCTCGGGGGCCTGAGATCCACGATCAGGCGAGCATCCGCCGCGCGCGACGCTCGAGGAGCCCGAGAGCACCCGCCACGAGCGCGAGCACGCTCGACGCACCGGCCGGATCGATCTCGGGGACGGCGGAAGGCACGGTCAGTTCCGAAGACATCCCGAACATCGGCATCGTGTACGAGCCGTCCGTGGAGTCGTAATCGAGAAACCCGCCAGTGGAGTTGCTGTCACCATGTTCTGTGTCGCTACCCGACCCGAGTTCATAGCCCGAGTAGGTCGTGCCGTCATCGTACGACCCGGTCCAGACGTAATTGTTGTTGACGATCCCGTCGATCGTCAGATCGATTTTCGTCCGCGGCGGCCCCTGCAGGAGACTCCCCGACCAGAAGCCATCGGTGTTGGTCGTGAGGTCGTTGGCAACACGGGTGCCGTCGACGAGATAGATCCCCACTGTCGTGCCGTAGCCGCCGACGTTGTCGCGGGCGTTGACGGTGGCGGTTGAGCCGATGGCTTTCCAAGACACGACCGAGTTGCCGTAGGTCGCCCCCCCGGCTTCCGTCGCCACGAACGTGTTGTAGGTGTCGATGTCAGTCGATGTCGCGTCGATCGCCCCCGACGAGCCG
>CAIKWU010000090.1 GCA_903831155.1 uncultured Planctomycetaceae bacterium
GTCCACGATCACCTGCGCAACTGCCGCCGGAGCAGCGGGTCCCGCTGCGTCGGCGGCCGCATCGACCGGCGTTGTCGCCGCGGCCTGCGGCTTCTGGACGGCGTCGGGCCTGGCACCCGGCTTGCCCGCCGGATCCGCAGCTTGCGTCCCGGCGCGCCGCCTCACGCTCGCCTGTTCGCCTCCGTTCACTCCGCGACCACCGACGGGGCCGACGTTGAACCGGCTGACCACGACGGCCGCAGCCGCTGCCACGATCGCCCCCAACACGAGACCGCCGATCAGGGCGAATCTCTTCTCTGACCGTCTTCGGACGATTCCCGTCGATCCTGCCGCCCGAGGCTTCGCGGCCGCTGCTCGTGCCACCGGCTCGACGACCGGCACCGCTAGGCCAAGGGCGCCCGCGATGGCAGTGGCCGCCTCGCAGGCGTCTCCGTATCGCCGCGCGGGATCGTGGGCCATCATCCTGGCCACGACGTCGCGGACCGGTTGCGGCACCGACTCTGGAAGAGCCGCCGGGCCAAGCGTCGCCGCCGCCTTGACGGCGGTGACGACGCCGCCATCCCAGCACGGCGGCTGGCCCGAGAGCAGGGCGTGGAGCATGCCGCCAATCGCGTAAACGTCGGACCGCGGATCCGCTTGACCGTCTGGCTTCAGTAGTTCCGGAGCCAGGTAGGCCACTCGCCTACCCAGCCTCGCGAGGCATTCCTCGTCGCCCGCGGCCGGGGCGGGCGAGGCGGCATGCGGATCGCCCGCGAGTGGAAACTGCAGGAGCCGCACGCGTCCGTTTCGCTCCGCGGCTCCGGCCGGCGGCGGCTCGCGGCGGAGCACGTCGAGCGACAAGTGGCCATGAACGGCACCACGTGAGTGCATCTCGCCGACCGCCTTGGCGATCTGCCAGGCGAGCGCGCCCGCCTGCGGGGGCGGCAGCGGACCGAGGCGTTCCAGTTCGTCGGCCACATTCGTGCCCGACACGAGTTCGCAGACGATGAACTTCACTCCATCCTGCTGCTCGAGCGACCAGGTGCGGCTCGTCATCGGGTCGGTGGTCGCACGGGCCGCAGTGGTGCGTTCGACGATGCTGGTCCACGCGTCGCGCTCGCGGCACTGCTTGGCGCTCAGCACCACCACCGCCACGAGGCGGCCCGACGGCTCGTGGCGGGCCGTGAACAAGAGGCCGTCGCCCACCCGTTCGTGCCGTTCGAGGAGCCGGTAGTCGCCCACGAAGAACGGTCCGGTGTCGCCGATCAGAAGTCGCTTCGCCTGCCAGCGGGTGATCGTGCCGCGGCTCATGAGCCAGCCAGCGATCGCCTTCGCCGATCCGTCGCCGGCCGCCGCAGGGGGCGCCGCGGCATGCTCAGCGCGAAGCGCGGCTACCGCACTCGGCTCAAGCAGCCGGGTGCGGACGAGCAGTTGCCAGAGTTCGTCGGGCGTGGGTGCGGGCATGGCGTGTCCGGCGAAGTGGGCCAATGCCCCGATCGTACCGCGTGCGGCCACCGCCGGCGTAGGCGGCCACGGCGGGCGCGTTCCGGCCGCGGCTGCTATCATCTCGGCCCGCTTGCGGGTTCCCACGGAGACTTGTTTCCATGCGCGGCAGTGACGCCACCCGGATCTACTTTGAGAGGGCGGCCGACGAACTCGACCTCTCCGCGAGCATGCGGCGACTGCTCGCCACGCCCAAGCGGGAGGTGCAGGTGCAGCTGCCCGTGGAGCGCGACTCCGGCGAGATCGCCACCTTCATCGGCTACCGCGTGCAGCACAACGAC
>CAIKWU010000091.1 GCA_903831155.1 uncultured Planctomycetaceae bacterium
AGCCGGCGTATGCCGACAAGCGCAGCCAGGATGGCGAAGCGCCGTCGGCATCCGAGTGAGCCGAGGCCACGATGGCCGAGGCGAACGTCCGGCGACGGGGCACGGGCAGTCCCTCGCCCCACGAGCCCCACGAGCCTCCGGCGACGGGGCACGGGCAGTCCCTCGCCCCGCTACTCGGCCCCCATCGCCTCGAGAAGATCGAGGCCGACGGCACGGCGGGCCGGCAGCCACGCGGCGATCGCCGTAACCGCCACGGCGGCCGCGAGGCTCGAGGCCACGACGTCGGGCCGCACCCGCAGTGCCAGCGGGTGGCCCAGGAGCGGCTGGCTGGAGAACTGAATGAAGAGCGCGGTCGCGAGCCCGGCGACGAGGCCGACGAGGCCGGCCGCCACGCCGAGGAGCATGCTCTGCAGGACCACCATCCGCACCACCTGGCCGCGCCGCATGCCAACCGCCCGGAGCAGCCCGAGCGACCGTTTCTGTTCCATCACGCTCATCGCCACCGTGTTGGCCACGCCGAGGCTCCCCACCACGAAGCCCAGGCCGAGAATGGCCCACAGCGATCCGACGACGCCCGACACGATCCTGTCGATGTAGCGCCGGAGCTCGGCGAACGACCGCAGCAGCATCGAGCGTTCTTTCGCGACTCTCCCAAGGGGCGCCTCCAAGCCGGCGGCGGCCCCCGGGTCGGCCGTGATGAGGAGCACGTCGGCCGTCTCGAGGCCAAAGAGCCGCCGCGCCGCGTCGCGGCGGAGGATCAGCGATGCGCCGCCGGAGGAGTAGTCGACCACGAGGGCCGCGATCCGGACGGTCGTCTTGCGGCCGAACACCTCGACGACCGCGTCGTCGCCGGGCTTCAGGCCCGTCCGCTGCGCGAGCACGGTGCCGGCCACGGCCTCCCCGCGATCGAGGGCGGCGCGAACCTCGGCCTCCGTGGCGTCGACGGGCTGGAGCGGCAACGGCCCCGTGGCGGGCAGGTCGCGGGCCAGCACCACGCAGACCCCGCCGGCGATCCGCCCCGTGGCCACGCCGATCCCCTCGACGGCGGCGACGCCCGGAAGGCGGCGGACCTCGGCTTCCATCTCCTTCGACGACGCGGTGCGTTCCTCCCGCGATGCCGAGAGCGCCCCGGCCTGCGTGAGCACCCAGTCGGCCTTCAGCATCTTTCCGTACCAGCCGAGCACGTCCTCGACGCTGTCGCGGATCGCGTGGCCGAGGCCGATGCTGTTGCTCACCGCGACCACGAGCACGCCGGCGGTGAGCGCCGTGCGGATTGGATGCCGGACGATCTGCTCGACCGCGAGGGTGCCCTCGATCCTCCAGCGGGCGGGCACGAGCCGGCCGAGAAGGCGGACGAGCGGGATCAGCAGGAAGGGCGTGAGCGCGACGAAGGCCAGCAGCATGGCGACGCCCGACACCACCGACGCCCGCGGCGGCAGGATGCCGTAGGCCATCAGCGATTCAGACACGGCGGTGATCGCCAGCATCGCGAGCGACGCCACGAGCAGTCCGCGGAACGAGCCCCGCCCGGGCTCGGACGGCGCGGCCGAGAGCCCGTCGAGCAGATCGACCCCCGTCGCCTGCCGGGCGGGCCACCAGGCCGCGGCCACCGCCACGCCCACGCCGAGCGCCACGGCCACCGGCACGAGGAGCGGATGGACGGCCACGGCGGTGGCGTCGGCGTTGAGCGCCTTCGAGATGCCTGCCGCGATCGGCCGCGCGGCGGCGAGCCCCGCCACCGCGCCGACGGCGGCCCCGAGCCCGCCGAGGATCGCGGCCTCCGCGGTCACGAGCCGACGGACCTGGCCGGCCGTGCCGCCGAGGAGGCGAATCAGCGACAGCCCGCGCCGCCGCTCGGCCACGTTCATCAGCATGGCGTTGCCGACGATGAACCAGGCCATCGCCAGCGTCAGGGCGGTGACGAAATCGAGGCCGAGGTTTGCGGAATGGAGCACGTCTTCCGCCATGCTCGCCCGCCCCACGGGCGTGTCGGCCCCGAGCGTGTCGGGGAGCCGCCGCGAAACCTCGGCGAGCACCGCCGCGCGGTCGGCGTCGGCGGCGAGCGCGATCCGCACGCGATCCACCTCGGCGGTCGAGAGCGACATCCCAGCGAGCACCGTGATGTCGACGATCGCGGTGGCTCCCTCGGCGAACCATCGCAGCGACGACGTGGCGGCGAGGCCGGTGATCCGCATGCGGGCGATCCGGCGGCGGGCGAAGAACAAGACCTCGTCGCCGACCCCGACGCCGAGCCCCTTGGCGAGCGTCGCATCGAGCACCACCTCGTCCCGCTCGCGGCAGGGCTCGCCGGCGTCGAGCGTGAGCAGGCCGGCCGAGACGAGGGCGGCGACGTCCACGCCGACGGCCACCTCGCGGAGCCGGTTCTCGCCGACGCGGATCAGGGTGGGCCGATAGAAGAGCGGCACGACGGCGCGGACGCCGGAAATGTCGACGAGACGCGGCACGGCGGCGGCGTCGAACCGGCCGCCGTCGCGGGCCGTGACGTCGATCACGGGCACGCCCGCCATCGACTCGGCGAGCCGGCGGTAGCCGCTGCGGGAGGCGTCGGCCGCCGCCCAGGTGGCCACCACGGCGCCGACCGCCACGGCCACCGCGGCGGCGGCCGCGAGTGCCCGGCCGGGACGGTTGCGCCACTGCCGCAGGAGGAGCGTGCGGAGCCTCATCGGCCGACCGTTCCAGCTGTATCGGATTCGATCCGGCCGTCCCGCATCCGCACCACCCGCCCGGCGGCGGCCGCCACCGTGGGATCGTGAGTGACGAGCACCACGGTCTGCCCCCGCTCGGCGACGAGCCGTCGCAGGAGCTCGACGACGCGGGCCGAGTTCTCCGAGTCGAGCGCGCCGGTGGGCTCGTCGGCCAGCACCACGGCCGGCGACGTCACCAGCGCCCGGGCGATCGCCCCCCGCTGCTGCTCGCCACCGGAGAGCTCGTCGGGGCGGTGCCCGGCCCGGTGCGCCATGCCGACCGCCTCGAGTGCCTCGCGGGCGGCCACATCGCTGCGGGCTGCGGCCACGCCGTCGAGGGCGAGGGGCAGGGCGACGTTCTCGACGAGCGAGAGTTCGGGAAGGAGGTTGTACCGCTGAAACACGAAGCCGATCCGGCGACGGCGGATGGCGGCGAGGTCGTCGTCGCCGAGGACCGCGAGATCGACGTCCTCGAGGAACACGCGGCCGGCGGTGGGGCGGGTGATGCCACCGAGCATGTGCAGCAGCGTGCTCTTGCCCGACCCCGACGCGCCGGTGATCGCCACGAAGCCGCCGGCATCGACCGCGAGATCGACGCCCCGCACGGCCGCGACAGCGGCTTCGGCGCCGCTTCCGGAAAACGTCTTTTCGAGCTGCTCCGTGCGGAGAATCGGCACCGGCTGGCCTCGGCGTGGCGGGCGGGGATGGAAGTGCATCCTATCCGCTGCGGCGGCCCCGACGGATCAGCGAGCCGCAACCTGCCGCGGCACGACCTCGAGCGGCAGGTCCGTGGAGGCGGTGCTCCCGGCGAGCGTGTCGACGACCGCGACCGCGAGCCGAAGTCCGCCCGGCGGCGCCGTCTCGGGAATCCGGACGAGGTAGCGGGCGAAGTAGTCGTGGCGGCGGGTCGGGCAGGTCTCGGCGATCGGCTCGAACGTCCACTCGCGGACGGTCCGCCCATCGCCATCGACGAGCTTGAGGGTGGCGTCGATGCAGGTCGTGAGTCCGGCGGGCGACTCGCCGGCCGAGAGGTTGTCGAGTTCCACGTACACGATCACCTCCTGGCCTGGAGTGAAGCGGCTCTCCGCGAAGCGATCGACGTCGCCCCACGCACGCACCCGCGAGGCGAAGCAGGCATGCCGCACCGCGAATCGGCCGCCGGCTTCCGGAGCGGCGAGAGCCTCGGCGGCGGGTGCCGGCGCGACAGGCGGCGGGAGAGCGGCCGGCAGGGGAGCGACGGGCTGGGGTGCGGACGGGGTGGCCGCCTCGGCGACCACGGCGACGGCCTCGGGCTCGGCGGCGGGCGGCTCGGGAGCTGCGGCAGGCTGGGACTCGGTCCGGTCGAGGTCGGCCTTCGCGACGACGTGGGG
>CAIKWU010000092.1 GCA_903831155.1 uncultured Planctomycetaceae bacterium
CGCGGCCGCTCACGTCGGCCGCCTCGACGAGCGCGGTGCCGAGCGCCGAGTCGTGGATCTCCTTCGGAAGCGCATCGGCCTCGGGCACGGGATTGGCGACCACCAGGCCCGACGTGAAGCCGAGGTCGAAGTGCGTGCGGATGGCATGGGCCACGGCGGCGATCGAGTCGCAGCGGCGATCGACCCGCAGGCCGCTCTCGCGGCGATAGAACGCCGGAAACTCGTCGGTTCCCACGCCGAGGATCGGCACGCCGAGCGTCTCGAGCATCTCGACGGTGCGCGGCAGGTCGAGGATCGCCTTCGCCCCGGCGCAGACCACCGCCACTGGATATCGCGCAAGCGCGGTCAGGTCGGCCGACACGTCGCCTGTCTCCGTGACGCCGCGGTGCACGCCGCCGATGCCGCCGGTCGCGAACACGCGGATGCCCGCCTTCCAGGCGGCGAACATCGTGGCCGCCACGGTGGTGGAGCCGCAGCCGCCCGCCGCCACTTCGGCGGCGAAGTTGCCGAGGTTCACCTTCACCGGATCGGCTGCGGCGGCGAGTCGTTCGAGGTCGGCCCGCGTGATCCCGACGCGAACCTGCCCGTCGAGGATGCCGATCGTCGCGGGCATCGCGCCGTGCCCGCGAACCGCGTCCTCCAGGGCCGCTGCCACGCGGACGCCGTCGGGCTGCGGGAGGCCGTGCGTGACCAGGGTGGTCTCCAGGGCGACCACGGGCGTGCCGGCGGCGACCGCCGCGGCGACGTCGCTCGAAACGTGAAACAGCCCGTTGGCAGGCGCGGTCATGACATGGCTCCGGTCACGGCGTTGTGGAGAGGGGCGGGCGGGCGGCGGGCTCCTGGCGGATGGCGATGGGCACGTGGCCGACCTCGAAGCCGGCGGGCGGCGTGAGGATCAGCGCCGGATCGATCTCCGCGAGGCGGCCCGCATCGGGCGGGGCGAGGTAATCGCGATCTTTCGTCCAGGTGCGATGCAGGGTCTCGACACGAGCCTGCACCAGTTCCCGCTCGTCGGTGGTGAGGTCGGCGTTGAGCATCGCCGGCTGATCGGCGAAGCGATACCAGCAGTACGTCACCACGCTGCCGTCGCCGAGCCGCGCGGTGAATGGCCCGGCCACCGGTCCGGGCTTCCGCCAGCAGCCTTCCGGGTCGGCCGGCGTCTCGTAGGTCTTCGGCCGACGTCCCTGCTTCCGCTGGAAACGCACGTCGGCGAGGCCGGTTTCGGCGGGCACGTCGGCCGCGGTCACCGGTTCCCACACGGGCTTTCCAGCGTCGGTGCGCCCGAGCCGAAAGTACTGCGGCAGCACGGCCAGCGTGCGATCGCCCGAATCGTCCCGTCCGACCCACTTTGGGTTCCAGCGATAGCCGAAGGTGCTGCCATCGACCGCGAACGGCGTCGCGAACGACGGCCAGTCGACCGGCACCTTGTCCTTCCGATCCGTTCCGTCGGCTGAGATCCGCCAGGTGGCCCCGCCACGACCGGAAAACGCGTGCACGACTGCCCCCTCGGGGGCGACCGCACCGCTCGCGGCCGGGCCGCCGTCGAACCAGGCATCCACCGCGTTCCACAGGGCCCGCCGGTCGTACGACGTGACGCGATGCACGAGCGTCGAGGTGCCGTCGGCGTCGCACGGGAACTGTGTCCGGCTCACCCGCGCATACGTGATGCCGCGGGAATCCTTCGCCTGCACGCTCGGGATGTGCTGGGTTTCCATCTGCAGCGCCCGGTTCGGATCGGACGGCCGCGTGTCGAGCAGCCGCCCCGCGAACCGCGGTTCACGGACGGCGTTGCGGGACCAGAAGTACGGGGTGAAGAACGTGACCGGCCCCTTGAAGGTTTCCGTGTTCAGGAAGAGCGTCCAGCACTGGTCGCCGGTGGGAATCTCCGCGCCGGCGGTCCGCGCCTTGGGCTGCGTGAGCGGCAGCGGGAGATAGCCGTACCCGAACCATTCGCCGCAGGTGCCCTGCTTGAGGTTCAGGCCATCGGGCGGCCAAAGGATCCAAGGGCTCAACTGGGCGACGGCATACTTGCCCTTGGGGTCGGCCCAGTCGCGTCCTTTGCCCGCCCCGGGACCGTTGGCCCACTCGACGAATCCGGGCGCGACGCCGCCCATGATGAACTTCGGCGTCTCGGTGGCGTATTCGGTGTCGCGCCACCACCCGAGTCCGCCCTCGATGTCCGAATAGCCGTTCTCGAGCGGCTCGCCCGCCCGCTGGGCGAACATCCAGGTTCCTGGCAGCCCCGACTGGAACCGCTGTCCGGGATACTGCTCGAGCAGCGGCCAGGCGGCGACATACATGGAGAAGCCCGCATCGAAGCTCTCCGGCACCTTGTCGTTCGGCACGAGCAGGTAGCCCGCCATCTCGCCGGTGGTGGTCTCCACGGCAGCGGCCTGTGGAGCCGGCTCGAGCATGGCCAGGTTCGCGTTGGCGAAGGCCTCTCCCATGAGGGCGAACGTCTTGGCGCAGCCGAGGTAGTGGTAGCCGGCGTTTGAGGCGCCGCGCTTCCAGAGCGCGGCTTCCGCGGGCGAGATGAGGCGGGCCTCGTAGTCTTCGAGAAACGCCCGCTTCTGCTCGGGCGTCATCGTCCCGGCGGCGTTTGCATGGTCTTTGTGACGGGATTCGAGGAGGTGGGCCATCTGGCGGACCTTGCCGCGCTTGTCGTCGATGGCCGCCAACTCCTCGCTCCAGAAGGGCGCGGTCGGCACGGCGGCCACGGTGCCCCGAAACTCGGGGAGCCGGGCTGGTGCGGTCATGGCCTCGCGAAACGCGATCATGTCGGCCCCCGCCTTCTCGCCTCCCACCCCCATCACACCGATCACGAACGGCATCGCCGGGGCCGACAGGTCCCGGCGCACGTCGCGGATCAGGTGCGTCAGCAGATCGCTGTAGGCTGCAAAGCGATCGGGCTTGCCGCGGTCGGGATAGGTGTGGCCGTCGACCATGTCGTTCCAGCCCTGCAGCCAGACGAACCCCGCCAGCTCATGGCCCTGGCCCTTGTAGGCCGGGCAGACGCGTTTGATGTCCCGGAGCACGTGCCGCACGTGCTCGATCATCAACCGGTAGGAGCGTCCGGTGGCCCGAGCCTTCTCGGCAAGCCACGCGTTCATGTCCTCGGGCACCCCGTGCCCCTTCGGGCCCGAATAGAGCCGCTTCTGATGCTCGTTGAGCACGTATGGCCCGGCGCTCGGCGGGCGGAAATCGGTGTGCAGCGACTTGCCACCCCAGGCGGTCTTGATGAGCAGGATCGGCTCGTCGAGCTTCTCGTCGAGCGTGAGGCCGAACGTGAACTCGGGCCCGATCTTGCCGCCGTCTTCGTGCGGATTTCGCCGCGAGCCATAGCCGGCCGTCAGTCTTCCGAACCCCTCGCCGTTGGCGTCGCCCATGCCAGTGAGGTACGAGATCCAGACGTGATCGCAGACCGTCGGCCTGCCGTCCGCTCCGCGCATCCGCCTCAGCAGCGGCGCGGTCGCCGGGTCGTCGCCGAGGTAGTCGAACGTCTCGATCCGGGCATGGCCCTCCATGTTGGACTGGCCGGCGAGGATGAAGACCTTGAGGGGCTGCTCCGCCGCAATGGCCGTCGAAGCGGCGATGAGCACGAGGGCCAGGAAGGACTTCATGACGCCGTCGCGGCCTCCGCAAACCACTCGGCATGCCGTGCGGCGGCCGCGGCCGGCGTGGCCGCCATCAGGCCGCGGGCGCCCCAGTCCTCGATCGCAAAACTCGCGGCCACGATGCCCTGCTCGATCGAGCGACCCACGTCACCGTGCGTGACCAGGCCCGCGAGAAAGCCGCCGGCGAAGGCGTCGCCCGCGCCCGTGGCATCCACCACCGCCCGGCTTCGCGACTGCCACGTCCGGGTGTGGCCGTCGTGCAGATCGACCAGCCGGCCGCCGTTGGCGGCGCGCTTGAAGGCCACGTGCCGCAGCCGCGGGCCCGCGAGCGACGGCACGATCCCTTCGGCGTCGCCGGCGAGCCGCCACTCGTCTTCGCTCACGAAGAAGAGATCGACGTGCGTGAGCACGTCCCGCCAGGCGGCGAGCGTGCCGTCGCGGACGAGTTCGAACGGGTCGAGTGAGACGAGCCGGTTCGAGCCCGCTGCGGGGGCGAGACCGTGGGCGAGTTCGAGCTGCCTCGCCAGCGGCATCGGTGCGAGATGGAACACGCGGGCGGCCAGCCACGAGGCCGGGATGTCGGCGAGGGTCGGCGAGACGTCGGCATGCGACGGGCAGTCGAGGTGATGGACCGTCCGGCGGACGGCCGGCTCGTAGAGCAGCCACGCCCGGCCTCCTGTGCGGTCGAGCGAGCGGACGCCGGCGAGGTCGATGCCGCGGGCGGCGAGCGTGTCGAGGGCCGGCTGCGGATAGTCGGTGCCGGCCACGGCACAGATGCCGACCCTCGCACCCCAGAGACTTGCCGCCAGGGCCGCGTGGAGCACCGCCCCGCCTGGCTCCCCCATCAGCGTCTGGCCGTCGCGGAGCACGATGTCGTCCACGAGCAGGTTGCCGAGGAACGCGACGTCGGGCGCGGCTGCGGTCATCGCCTCGCTCCACCGGCGGCGCGAAACGCCGCGGCCATCCGCTGCACCGCATCGCGGTCGAGCGGCAGCCGCCAGTCGCCCCGCTGCTTCACCGCGGAGCCTACGATCAACCCGTCGGCGGCCGCGAACGCGGCCACGTTGTCTGGCGTGATCCCCGAGCCGACGAGCACCGGGATGCCGACTCCCTTCGCCACCGCCGTCACCTCTGCAGGATCGGCGGCCCGGCCGGTCGACGTGCCGGTCACGATCACCCCGTCGGCCAGGGCGAACTCGGCGGCGTGTGCCGTGTCGACGATGTCGACGTCGGCCGTGATCGCGTGGGATGAATGCTTCTTCTTGATGTCGGCGAAGACGCGGATGTGCTCGGCGCCAATGGCGGCGCGGTAGCGGAGCAGCGGGCCCGCGTCGGCCTCGATGAGCCCCTCGTCGGCGACGTGGGCGAACACGAAGCCCTCGACGCGGACGAACGAACCGCCGCAGGCAAGCGCCACGGCGATCGCCTCTTCGTTGGCCGCGGCGAGCACCTGCACGCCGAGCGGCAGGGGCACCACGCGGCGAACCTCGCGGCCGATCACCGCCATCGCCGCCACGATCTCGGGGCCCACCTGAGCGTTCAGGTAGGGGCGGTCGAACATGTTTTCGAGGATCAGCCCGTGGAACCCTGAGGCGCGGTAGATCTCCGCCTCGGCGACGGCGCGGGCCACCTGCTCATCGACGCTGGTCGCCGACGTGCGCTGGCCCGGGCTGCCCGGCAGCGGCCCCACGTGGAGCATCCCGACGAGTGCCCGGGGCGCGCCGAAGAGCGACGACATGGTCTGCTGGGGGCCGGTCATGTCCATGGGTGTACCAGACCCGCAGGTCGTCGGCGAGGTGCGAGGGTTGTATCCTGCGGGCCACGGGGCGAGAGTTGTGCATCACGAGGCACTGATGACATCACCGCACACAGGCTCCTGGCATTGGCTCGACGCGCACGGCCTGCAGGCCGTGATCGACGTCCTGCGGGCCGACGGCCATCGCGTCGTCGGGCCGCGGGTGGCCGACGGGGCGATCGTGATCCGCGACCTCGACTCCATCGCCGACCTGCCCACCGGCTGGCTCGACGAGCAGGACGGCGGCTCCTATCGCCTGCGGCATGACCCGGCGGCGGGCACCTTCGATCACGTCGTCGGGCCCCACTCGCTCAAGAACTTCCTGTTTCCCGCCCGCGAGACGATCGCGTCCTTCACCCGGCAGGATGGCGGCTGGCAGCAGGCTCCGGCCGCCGAGCCGGAACCGCCGCTCGCCGTGCTCGGCGTTCGCGGCTGCGACCTGGCGGCGCTCGCGGTGCAGGACCGCGTGTTCCTCGGCAGCGGCTACGTCGATGCCGCCTACCAGGCGCGGCGGGAGCGGCTGTTCGTGGTGGCGGTCAACTGCCGCCGGGCGGCGGCCACCTGCTTCTGCCACTCGATGGGCTGCGGCCCCGCCGCCGGCGCGGGTTTCGATCTCGCCCTCACGGAGATCGACGGCCGCTTCGCGTGCGAGGTGGGCTCGGATCGCGGGGCGGGTGTGCTCGCGCGGGTGCCGACCGCCGCGTTGCTCACGCCCGCCGAGATCGATGCGGCCCGCCGGGTGCCCCGAGACCTCGAGCAGCGGATGCACGACCGCCGGCCGGATGCGGGCGCTCCAGCTCCCCGCAGCCTCGACACGCACGGCATCCGCGATCTCCTGATGGCGAACCCCGACCACCCCCGGTGGGACGAGGTGGCCAGCCGATGCCTCTCATGCACCAACTGCACGCTCGTCTGCCCGACCTGCTTCTGTGCGAGCGTGCAGGAGGTGGCCGACCTGTCGGGCGACCACGTGGACCGCGAGCGGCACTGGGCGAGCTGCTTTTCCCTCGACCACTCGCGGATGCACGGCCAGCCGGTGCGGAGCACGACGGCGTCGCGGTATCGGCAGTGGGCGACGCACAAGTTCGCCGGTTGGATCGACCAGTTCGGCACGTCGGGCTGCACCGGCTGCGGCCGCTGCATCACCTGGTGCCCCGTGGGGATCGACGTCACCGCGGAGATCGCGGCGATCCGGGCCACGGACGGCGTCGTGACGGAGCCGCCGCGATGACCGCCACCGCCGCGACGGCGGCGCACTCGCATGCCGACCCCTGGCGGGCGCACGCCGCGCGGATCGTGTCGATCGTCGACGAGACTCCGGGGGTGCGGACCTACGAACTCGCCTTCGAGGATGCCGCGACCCGCGACGCCTACCAGTTCGCCGCCGGCCAGTTCAACATGCTCTACCTGCCGGGGATCGGTGAGGCGGCGATCTCGATCAGTTCCAATCCCGCCGCCACGGCCACGCTCGCCCACACGGTGCGGGCCGTCGGCAACGTCACCGACGCCCTCGCGCGGCTCGTCGTCGGCGACCAGATCCTCCTCCGCGGCCCGTTTGGATCACCGTGGCCGATCGACCGCGTGGCCGATCGCGACGTCGTGTTCGTGGCGGGCGGCCTGGGGCTTGCGTCGCAGCGGGCAGCGATCCTCACGTTGGCTCGTGGCAGCTCGTGCCGGAGCGTCAGCGTGCTCCACGGTGCCAAGAAGCCCGGCGGCCTGCTCTACGCGGCCGACTACGACGCCTGGCGTGGGGTCGGTGTGGATGTCCGCACGACCGTGGATGAGGCCGACGCAGGATGGACGGGCCGGGTCGGCCTCGTGACGGCGCTGCTCGCCGATGCGATCCGTGACCCGGCCGGCACCACGCTCCTCTGCTGCGGTCCCGACCCGATGATGATCGGCGTGGCCGAGGCGGCCATCGCTCGCGGCGTCTCCCCGCACGACGTGCATCTCTCGCTCGAGCGAAACATGGCCTGCGCCGTGGCCCACTGCGGGCTCTGCCAGTTCGGCCCGCTGTTCGTCTGCCGCGACGGCCCCGTGCTCCGCTACGACCGGATCGCCGAGTTGATGAAGGTCCGCAACCTCTGAGCGGCACGCGGGCTCAGGCGACCGCGACCGTGAACATGCCGAGGATTTCCGGTGGCCGTTCAGGGGGCTGCGGCCGCTCGATCGGTGGCCCATCAGGCTGTTCGGTCTGGAAAACAAGCGGGTTTGACGAGGCACGGCGACAGGCTCGTGGCCTGCAGGCGACCCGGCAGAGGATCAGGGGCCCCGGGGAGGCGGTCATTTTTCTGGAAGGTATCATCGCCGATGTGCGGCGACCGACGAGTATCGGAATGGCCGGCTTTCCCTCGTAGGATTCACCGTGCAAGGACTTCTCGAACGCCTGCCGATCGCCCGCCGCCTCACGCTCATCAGCGTCGCCTACACGCTGCCGATCGTCGTGTTGTTGTATTTCGTGGTCCGAGGGATCAATCAGGACATCCGGTTTTCCGAGCTCGAGAAGCTGGGAAATGCCTACCAGCGGCCGCTCGCCCAACTCCTGCAGCACGTGCCCCAGCACCAGCGTGCGATCCGCCGCCAGTCGGTCGAGGGCGGCGCCGGTAGCGAGGCTGTGAGCCGCAGCCAGATGGAGATCGACAAGGCGTTTGCCGCGCTGCAGGCGATCGACGACCAACACGCCGGCGACCTCCAGTTCACCGAGGCGGGGCTCGCGGAACGCGGTCGGCCGCAGATCGCCCCCGTAGCGGTGCAGCGGGAGTGGGAGGTGTTGAAGCGGGGAGCCGATGCCGCCACCACCGAGAAGCTTCACGCGACGCTTCTCGAGCGGATCCTGCTGATGATCAAGCACGCCGGCGACACCTCCAACCTCATCCTCGATCCGGATCTCGATAGTTACTACCTGATGGACGCCACGCTCCTGGCATTGCCGGAGACCCAGCGGCGGTATGCCGAGGCCCTCGATCTCTTCGACGCCCTCTCTCAGCGTCCGGCACTCGCCGCCGACGACCGCGTGAAGATGGCCGTGCTCGCGGCCCAGTTCACCGCTGACCTGGGCCGCATCGCCACCGACGTCGAAACCGTGAACGTCGAGGACCAGAAGTTCTACGGCGTGTACGACGGCCTGCAGGCCGGCCTCTCGCCAGCCCTCCAGCGGTATTCGGCCGCCGCTCAGCCGATGATCGAGACTCTGGCTCGGCTTGGTGACTCAGCGCCGGACGGCGATGAACAGGCTGCATGGCCGACGCTGATCCGGCAGGCGGAGGCCGCGAACCTCGCGAGTTTCTCGCTGTGGCGCGACGGAGTCGACTGGCTGGACGGCCTGCTCGACAGGCGGCTTGCCAGCCATCGCTCGCTCCGGACCTGGGCGCTGTCGCTGGCGGGGCTCGCCTGGGTGGCGTCGGCCGTACTCGTGATGCTGATCACACGAAGCATCTCGCGTCCGCTGCGTCAGATCGTGGGCCTGCTCGACACGGCATCCAACGAGGTGGCGGTGGCCGTCGAGGAGATCTCCCGGAGCAGCGAGTCGCTCGCGTCGAGCACGCAGGAGCAGGCCGCGTCGCTGGAGGAGGCTGCCGCGACGGTTCGCGTCATCGCCGACATGACCCGACAAAACGCCTCCAACGCCGGGCTCGCCAATACGCGGAGCACATCGGCAGCGGAGTATGCCGGCTGCGGCAAGCCGTCGATGCTCCGCATGGCCCAGGCCATGGACGCCATCAAGGCGTCGACCGACAAGACCAGCGCCGTGGTCAAGTCGATCGCGGAGATCGCGTTTCAGACGAACCTGCTGGCACTCAATGCCGCGGTCGAGGCGGCCCGGGCGGGGCAGGCCGGCCTCGGCTTCGCAGTGGTCGCCGACGAGGTGCGGAGCCTCGCGGCGCGGTGTGCCGAGTCGGCACGGAACACGACGGATCTCATCAATGACGTGAAGGGCAGCACCCGCAATGGCGTGGCGGTGGTTGAGGAGCTGGAAAGCACGCTCGATCAGATCACGGCCAGTGCCCAGGAAGCCGCCTCGCTGATTGCCAAGGTGTCGGCGGCGAACACGCAGCAGGCCGAGGGAGTGAGCCAGCTCCATCTGGCCGTCGACCAAATGAACGACGTCACCCAGACGAATGCCGCGACAGCCGAGCAGACCGCCGCGGCCAGCGCCCAGATCTCGGCTCAGGCGCGGGGGCTGAGCGACATGGCCGACGAACTCTCGGCCATCGTAAAGGGCAAGAATTCGCAGGCTCGGGCGGCCAGTCATCGAAGCCACCGTGAGGGCGGGGCCAAGCTCCTTCGTTGACGGGATCGGCGGGCGTCCACACGCGGCGGGCGAAATCAGGATAATGACGGCAGTGCCGTCGCCTCCTGGCAGATCTCTCCCCTTGGCCATGACCGCGAAACCCCGCCTCGCCGTGTTCAAGTTCGCCTCGTGCGATGGCTGCCAGCTGCAGCTGCTCGAGGCCGGTGACCGGCTGCTGGAACTCGCCGGCCGCGTCGAGATCGACCACTTCCTCGAGGCCAGCTCGCGGGTGGTGCCGGGGCCCTACGATCTCGGCCTCGTCGAGGGCTCGATCACCACGGCCGACGACGCCGAGCGGATCCGCGAGATCCGGAAGCAGTGCCGGAGGCTCGTGACCATCGGTGCCTGTGCCACGGCCGGCGGCATTCAGGCCCTGCGGAACTGGGGCCACGTGGACGACTTCCTCTCGGCCGTCTATGCGTCGCCCGACACCATCAAGACCCTCGCCACCAGCACGGCGATCGCCGACCACGTGCCGGTCGACTTCGAACTCCGCGGCTGTCCGGTCGACCGGGGTCAGCTGCTCGACCTGATCACGGCGGTGCTCCTCGGTCGCAAGCCGCACGTGCCGGGCCACTGCGTGTGCGTGGAGTGCAAGGCCCGCGGCACGGTGTGCGTGGCCGTGGCCAAGGGCATCGCCTGCCTCGGGCCGGTGACGCAGGCCGGCTGCCACGCCATCTGCCCGGCCCACGACCGCGAGTGCTTCGGCTGCTTCGGGCCGAGCGAGTCGCCCAACCTCGTCAGCCTGACGGGCTTCTACGAGGCACGCGGCACCCCGCGGGACGACCTCGTGCGGCTCACGCGGTCGTTCAACGCCGCGGCGCCGGCCTTCCGCGAGGCGAGCGACCGGCTGGAGGCTGGCACATGACGGAGTTCCGCCGGTTCGAGGTGAAGTCGCTGGCTCGCGTGGAAGGGGAGGGTTCGCTCCGCATCCGCGTGGCCGACGGACGCGTCGAGATCGCCGAGTTCTCGATCTACGAACCGCCCCGATTCTTCGAGAAGCTCGTCCGCGGCCGGGCGATCGCAGAAGTGCCCGACATCGTGGCGCGGATCTGCGGCATCTGCCCGGTCGCCTACCAACTCACGGCCTGCATCGCCCTTGAACACGCGCTCGACGTGACGGTCACGCCCGAGATCGCCAGGCTCCGCCGGCTCCTCTACCACGGCGAGTGGATCCAGAGCCATGGGCTGCACGTGCACCTGCTTCACGCCCCCGACTTCTTCGGCGTGGAGAGCGGCATCGCGCTCGCCGCCTCGCGGCCCGACCTCGTGACGCGGGGCCTGAAGCTCAAGGATCTCGGGGCCCGGATCATGGAGGTGGTCGGCGGCCGCGCGGTGCATCCGATCAACGTGGCCGTCGGAGGTTTTCACAAGGCCCCGTCGGCCGCGGCGATCCGCGGCCTCGTGCCCGACCTGGAGTGGGCGCTCGCCGCGGCGCTCGACCTGATCGCGGAGGTGAGCCGGTTCGACTTCCCCGGGCTGGCCCACGACTACGACGGCGTCTGCCTCCGCCCTCGTGACGGCTATCCCGTCGACAGCGGCCGGATCATCTCCTCGAGCGGGCTCGACAGCGACATCGCCGACTACGAACGCCACTTCGCCGAG
>CAIKWU010000093.1 GCA_903831155.1 uncultured Planctomycetaceae bacterium
ATGCCGATTGTCGCCTCCAGGGTCGAAGGGGACGAGGGCTTTTTCCAGGCGTCGTAGCGGGGCATGGCCTCGCGAAATAGACTCTCCCCACGCGATCAAGTCGCCGTTCAATCTCCCGGCTCGGGGCCGGAGATTGGATGAGAACACGATTCAAACGATCGGAGACGCGCACGTGAGTCGACCCTGCAGCATGGAGGAGGTTCCGATGCTCGATTCGGCGGAGCCATCGCGTCGGGCTGTGCTGCGGGCTGCAGTCGCCACGGTCGCCGGCATGGCCGCGGCGTCGCCTGTTCCTCACGGGCAGGTGCTGGCAGCGGAGCCGGCCCCCGCTGCCCCGCCGCCGCCCGGCCCGGTTCTGGGGCCAGTTCCGTATCAAGGTCTGCTCGAAAGCGAGGGGCACGCCTACCACAACTGGGGCGTGAGCCACGAGACCAAGCCGGCCGTCTACGTGGAGCCGATCAGCTACGCCGATGTTCAGGCGGTGGTGGTCGATCCGATTCGATTTCCATCGCCCGTCAGTCCCGTCGGTTCGATGCTCTCGGTGACGCGGACCATCGTCAACGATGGCGGCACGCTCCTCTGTACGCTCAAACTCAGCGACATCCTCGGCATCGAGACAGATGCAGCGGGGCGGAGTGTGGTGCGAGTGCAGGCCGGCTGCAGGCTCAAAAAATTGCATCTGTGGCTCCAGTCTCGCGGCCTCGAGATTCCATTTCAGGCGGAAATCGGCGACGCCACCGTCGGCTCGATGGCGGCGGGCGATAGCAAGGATTCGTCGCTCGGCGCGGCAGGATATTTCTCGGCGGGTGTCGTCGCAGTGACCTACGTCGATGAGCAGGGCGCACTCGTCACGCTGTCCGACCTCGTCGACGAGAAGGCGCTTGCGGAATTCAAGTGTTCGTATGGGCTCTCGGGGATCATCGTCGAGTGCCTCGTCGAGGTGCGGTCGGCGAGGTTGTGCCGGTCGCGATTCACCGTCGTGGCCGAGGAATCGCCGCAGGCGTTGGCTGCAGCCATCAGGCGGATGCATGACGAGTGTGACTCGCTGTTTGTCGGCGTCGCGCTCGAGTCGCTGCAGTGTGTCTGCGACCAACGCTTCTCGGCCGGCCCGGGAGCGATGACGCCAGCCGCATCGCAGCCCGTTTTCGACAAGATGCGACGGTCGCGCGGGCTCCACATCCAGCACGGCCTCGCGCCCAAAACCACAGCCAAACCGCCGCCGCTGCCGCACGAGATCGTCTACTCGCGAGCAGATATGGTCAATGAATACTGGCGACCGAAGGAAGACGAGCCCAGGCTCGACTTCCAGTATTACGAACACGATCTATCGAATCTAGGCCGCGTCATGGAGGAGTCGTATGCCTTCACGAAGCAGTTTTCTAAGAAACATGGTTTCGCGCCCCATGAGTGGGTGATCTATTTCGTCCGCCGACTGCCGGCGACAAAGAAGCCTTACGGTCTCTACTCGGGTGGCCCAGGGATCTCGGTTTCGTTCGACCCGACCTTCTCAAACCCGGTCGATCCGCTCTGGCAGCAATTCGCGAAGTCCTACAACCAGGTCGCAATTCACTCGCTTGGCGGCAGGGCCTCGCCGATCCAGACCCAGTGGCTCACGCCAGCCGACCTGACGATCCCCCGGAAGTTGGCCCACGACCGATTCACGACGAAGTACTATGCCCAGTTTTTGGGCTGAGTGATGCGGGGCGGGTAACTGGACGGTCGCCGCCACGAATCCAAACCCCGCACCGTGCTGATTCCGTTTCATCCACCTTCCAAATTGTGGCGGCTCGCCACATTTCATTTTGGAGAGTGTGTCGGGCTAACGGAAAGTTTCTATAAGATCTTCATGATTCGTCATTGACGACGAACGATCGGTAATTTGTAAGTGTTTTAGTTTTAGGACTCATGTCTGAAAATAGTGTTGCCACCGCAGTCACCGCCAAGCAACGGGTCTTTCCGCTGCATCTGAGTCCGCTCGAAAGCTACATGCTGGCCGAAGTGCAGCCAGGCTATCCCATGTGCTTCTTCGTCGAGGTGCGGTTGGCTGGCCAGATCGATCGCCCGGCGTTTGAGGGGGCGCTCGCTGAAACGCTTGACCGGCATCCATTGCTCCGCTCGCACATCGCCGTCGGCAAAGGAGGCCTGCCGTGCTGGGTGATCGCTGCCGATGAGCGTCCTGAAGTGGATTGGAATGTCGAACCGGTGAACATGACGTGTCCGCGTGGCGAAGGCATCGACCTGACACAACAAATCGGGCTCCGCATCTGGGTGCGACAAGGAGAGGCCGCGGCGCGAGTACTGCTACAAGTCCATCACGCCTGTTGCGACGGCACCGGCATTTATCGGTTTTTGGGCGATTTGCTGGCCAGCTACGGCATCCGCACGACGACCGAGGGCAAACCGCCCACCTTGGGCACCATCGATGTCGCGCACTTGCGCACCCGCAAGCAGCGGAGCATGAATTCGCTGAACGCATCATCGCATCGACTGCGGAGCATCGCATTCAAGGGGCTGGGCAATCTCTTGTCGCGATTGCCCGCTCCGATTCGCCCCGCGGCGAGTGCGCCCCGCGACGGCAAACGGAACGAAGACTTTCCCGGCCTCTTGTGCCGCTCGTTCGAGCGGGATGAGCATCGACAACTTCGCGACGCCGCTGCCGCTCAGGGCGTATGGTTCAACGATCTGCTGTTGCGAGACCTGTTTCTCACTCTGGAGCTTTG
>CAIKWU010000094.1 GCA_903831155.1 uncultured Planctomycetaceae bacterium
AACTTCTCGAAGGCGAACCGCGGCACCTTCACCACCACGTAGTCGATCGAGGGCTCGAAGCAGGCTTTCGTCTTCCGGGTGATGTCGTTGGCGAGTTCGTGGAGCCGCCAGCCCACGGCGAGCTTGGCGGCGATCTTCGCGATCGGAAAGCCCGTCGCCTTGCTCGCGAGCGCCGAGGAGCGGCTCACCCGCGGGTTCATCTCGATCACGATCATCCGCCCCGTCGCGGGCTCGACGGCGAACTGGATGTTCGAGCCGCCGGTCTCGACGCCGATCGCCCGAATCACGGCGAAACTGGCGTCGCGCATCCGCTGATACTGCTTGTCGGTGAGCGTCATCGCCGGGGCGACGGTGATCGAGTCGCCGGTGTGCACGCCGCAGGGGTCGAAGTTCTCGATGGAGCAGATCACGACGGCGTTGTCGTCGACGTCGCGCATCACCTCCATCTCGTATTCCTTCCAGCCGAGGATCGACTCCTCGACGAGCACTTCGCCCACCGGCGAGAGGTCGAGGCCCCGCTGGACCTTGGTGTCGAACTCCTCGCGGTTGTAGGCCACGCCCGAGCCCGAGCCCCCGAGCGTGAAGCTCGGCCGGATCACCGCCGGCAGACCGATCTCGGCGAGCACCTCGCGGGCCTCCGCGAGCGTCCGCACGATCCGGCCCCGGCAGGTCTCGAGGCCGATCTTCTGCATGGTGGCCTTGAAGATCTCGCGGTCCTCGCCGCGGCGGATCGCGTCGGCCTTGGCGCCGATCATCTCCACACCGTGCTTCTCGAGCACGCCGTGCTTCACGAGCTCCATCGCGAGGTTGAGCGCCGTCTGGCCACCGAGCGTGGGAAGCACGGCGTCGGGCTTCTCGACCTCGATCACCTTCTCCAGCATCTGCCAGGTGAGCGGCTCGATGTAGGTGCGGTCGGCGGTGCCCGGATCGGTCATGATCGTGGCCGGGTTCGAGTTGACCAGCACGACCCGGTAGCCGTCCTCGCGGAGGGCCTTGCAGGCCTGGGTGCCGGAATAGTCGAACTCGCAGGCCTGGCCGATGACGATGGGGCCAGAACCGATGAGGAGGATCGTGTGCAGGTCGTCGCGACGGGGCATGAAAACGGCTCTGCGGGGCGGGCAAAAAAATCTCCCGAACGTAGCATCCTTCGCGGTCAGCCTTCAATGAATGGCTACAATCCCCGGACTTCCTTCCACTTCGTCCCTCGCGATTCCGGTATCCGCCATGACGATCCCCACGCCCTCGCTCGACACGCTTCGAAACACGCTGCCCGAGGACCTCAAGGACATCCGCCTCAACCTGGGGGCGGTTCTCACCGGCGAGAACCTCCAGCCCGCGCAGGCCACGGGAGTGGCGCTCGCCGCGGCGAGGTTCGTCCGCTGCGGGCCGCTCGCGGATGCCCTTGAAGCCGACCTCCGGACGGCCCTCGGAGACGCCGCGACGCCCGTGATCTCCGACGCGGTCGCCGCCGCCGGGCTGATGGCGATGAACACCGTCTATTACCGGTTTCGGCACATGCTGGGCAAGGAGTCGTACGAGGCTCGGTCGCCGAGGCTGCGGATGAGCCGCATGGCCCAGCCGGCAACGAGCAAGCTCGACTTCGAACTGATGAGCCTGGGCTGTGCGGCACTGGCCGGCTGCGAGCTCTGCATCCGCAACCACGAGGCGAGCCTGCTCCACCTGGGCGCCAGCGAGGATGCCTGCCACGACGCCGTCCGCATCGCCGCCGTCGTGAACGCGACGGCCTGCGGACTCTCGTAGCCCCATCGTCAGCCCGTCGCCCCGGTCCCCGGGTCCGGTGGGCCGCCGGCCGCAGGGCCGCATCGCTCACGCGACTCCAGCTCCCTGGAGAAGCAACTCAACTCGCGGCAGCCAGTTCCCGCAGGTACTCGAGCGTGTAGATGCCGGTGTCGTGGCCGTCCGTGAACGCGATCGAGTAGGCGTACTGTCCGACTGGCTTCATGCCGGTGATCGCGAGCGGCACGAGTTCCTCGGGCCGCAGCACCTGCAGCATCGGCGCCGGCCGGGGCGCCGTCCGCTTTTCCCGGCAGGTGGCACAGGGACACGCATCACGGAGCAGGCGCGGCGTGTAGCGGGCCGTCGAGCCGTCGCTCCAGTCGATTTCGATCGCGTTCGGCCCGCCGGCATCGGCCACGCGGCGGATCGCCGTCGGCACGGGCTGGTTCACGGTCATGACTTACCTCCGGGTCGCGAACGGTGATCGACGAACCGGCGGCCCTTGCCCTCGAACCGAGGCAGGCTCCCGGCCGGCACGGTCCGCACGTCCACCCGCAGGCCGAGGCGGACCTTGAGCTCCCGGGCCACGCGGCCGGGGTCGTCGAGGTGGTCCTCGATCTCGAGCGTCAGCTCGTCGAGGCTCTCCCGCGTCGAGGCGGTGAGCCTGTGCTCCACCACCTCGGGAAAGCCGCGAACGATCTCGTCGATGGCCTGCGGAAACACGTTGACGCCCCGGATCACGAGCATGTCGTCGGTCCGCCCCAGGATCCCGCCGTCGAGGCGGACCCACGGACACGCTCCGGCCTCGACGTCCGCGGCCGACGCCCACGTCGGCCTCACGACGTCGCCGGTGCGATAGCGAATCACCGGGGCGCCGACCCGGCCGAGCGTGGTGAGGACGAGTTCGGCAGGTTCGCCGGGCTTCGCCGGACCGCCGCTCTCCAGGGAGAGGAACTCCGGATGGAAGAACTCCTCGATCACGTCGAGACCGTCACCGTGGAGGTCACCGACACCCCACGGGCCCACCTCCGTGGCCCCGGCATGGTCGAGCACGTCTCCTCCCCACGCCGACCGGATCCGGCCCCGGGTCGCCGCGACCGAGCCACCCGGCTCACCGGCGACGATCACCAGCCGGACGCCGAGCGCCCGCGTGTCGATCTTGGCGTGCTCGGCGACCTCGGCGAGGTGCAGGGCGTAACTCGGCGTCGCCAGGAGGACGGTGGCACGGAGGGTGCGGATCAGGTCCAGCCTCGCGATGCCCGTCATGCCCCCCGTGGGAATCGCCATTCCCCCGCGGGACGTGACCGCGTCAAAACCGCTCCAGAATCCAGCGTAGGGGCCGAACGAGGAGGCCACGAGAACCCTGTCACTCGCCTCGACGCCCCCCCGGTCGAGCACGATCCGCCAGCAGTCCATCCACCATCGCCAATCGTCGGCGGTGTCGAAGACCGGAAGCGGCCGCCCATGCGTCCCGCTCGTCTGGTGATACCGCACGTAGCGATCGACGGCCCACGTGATGTTGCCGGGGCGGCCACCGGACGCCGCCGCGACGAGTTCGTCCTTGAAGGTGAACGGCCAGTCGGCGAGCTCCGCGAAGGACCCGAACCGCGACGGGTCGGCGACGTGGCTCAGCTTCGCGGCATAGAAGGCGTTGTGCGGCAGCAGCTCGACAAGGAGTCTCCGGAATCTCTCCACCTTGCGGACGTCGAGCGCGTCGCGGAGTCCGGAGCGGGCTGGGCGTGGTTCTCGCGGCATGCCGCGATTATGGCACGCCGAGTGACGGGATGCCCTGCGACGGCGCGTTTTGCCGCGGCGGCTGCAGGCCCTCGAACCCCTGCGGTGGCGGCAGCACGAGCGGCTGCTGCGGGGGGGGCGGGAGCTGGATCGGTGGTGCGGTGATCGGCTGCGGGGCGGCCGGGGGCGGAGCCACC
The DNA here is from genome assembly GCA_903831155.1 of uncultured Planctomycetaceae bacterium. Classification (GTDB taxonomy): domain Bacteria; phylum Planctomycetota; class Planctomycetia; order Pirellulales; family UBA1268; genus QWPN01. The sequence goes on from CAIKWU010000094.1 coordinate 3,669, forward strand.
GGCTGGGCCGCGACGGGCGGCAGGCTGCCGGCCGCGAGCCTGACCTGCTCCGCCCGCGACACCACCAGCTCCGGTGGCGTCGATGCCGCCGGCTGCATCGCGAGGTCGACGACCCGTTCGTCACGAACCTCCCAGGGAATCAGGTTCTCGGTGACGAAGTCGAGCGGAAAGATCTCGTACCACGGGACCGGGAAGGGCTGACGCACCGTGAGCGTCTCGTAGCCGTCCTTCACGAGCCGGATCTTCCGCGTTCCGTAGTAGACGAAGTCGTGCGAGACGGGCGCCGTGCCGATCGGGTAGTCATCGACGTAGACAAAGGCCCCGGGTGGACTGGAGCGGATCGTCATGCGCCGCTGCACGCACCCCGCCGCGACGACGGCGAGGAGCGCGACCACCGCGACAAGGCGACCGGGCGACGGCACGGGGCGGGGGGCTGGAGGCATGGAGCGGACGATAGGAAGGTGGCTCCGCCGCCGCCATCCCAACGGAGGTTTGCGCAGGTTGCCCGGCCGCTCCCAGGTCGCGGCGTGGCCCCGGGCTGGCTAGACTCTGTGGGTTTCCCGGCCTCGATCCCCGCGTCCGCCCCGGGCCCCGAGCGTGGCAGCCGATTTCACCCTCGCCTACGCCGTCCTCTCCGACATCGGCCTCCGGCGGTCGTCGAACCAGGACTCCAAGGCCGTCCTCGAGCCGTGGAACGCGGAGCAGTACCGCCGCCGCGGCTGGCTGTTCCTCGTGGCGGACGGGATGGGTGCCCATGCCGCGGGCGAGATGGCCAGCGACCTCGCCGCCCGCCACGTGCCCCTCGCTTTCGAGAAGTCGGCCACCCGCTCGCCTCCGCTGGCGCTGCGGCTGGCCATCGAGCAGGCCAACGGCGAAATCCACTCGCGGGGATCGAACGCCGCCGACCTCCGCGGAATGGGAACGACCTGCACGGTGCTCGTGCTCGTGCCCCGGGGCGCGCTCGTCGGCCACGTGGGCGACAGCCGCGCGTACCGCGTGCGCGGCGGCCGCATCGACCAGCTCTCCCGCGACCACTCGCTCGCCTGGGAGTGGGAGGCGCAGCGGCCGGCCGGTGTCGAGGATCCGGTGCCCAAGAACATCATCACGCGATCGATGGGACCGCATGCCGAGGTCAAGGTCGACGTGGAGGGGCCCCTGCCGGTCGAAGAGGACGACGTCTTCGTGCTCTGCAGCGACGGGCTCTCCGGCCAGGTCGCGGACGACGAGATCGGCCTGTTCGCGTCGCACCTCGCCCCCGCCGCGGCGACCGCGGCGCTCGTCGGGCTCGCGCTCGTCCGGGGAGCACCGGACAACGTCACGCTGATCGTGGTCAGGGCCGGTGAGAAGGAGGCGTCGCGGGTGCTGCCGGGAGATCCCCCCTGGCCGCTCGCCGAGGTGAAGCCCGCCACCCGCGAGCAGGCCTCGATCCCGTGGAAGCCGCTCGCGGCCGCGGCCGCATCACTGCTCGGCGGGCTCGTCGCCGTCGGGTTTCTCACGTCCGGCGATGGGCTGCTCAAGTCGCTGCACGACTCGGTCGGCGCGTCCCTCGGACCCGACATCGTCAACGGCCTGGCCATCGGGATCGCCGCGGTGCTCGGAGCGGTCTTCATCGGCAGCCTCGCATGGGCGGTGGTGGCCGCGATCGGCCAGGGAGCAGCCAACGTGCGGTTCCTTCCCGTCAACGCCAGGCTCGGCGGCGGCCCGTACCGGAGCTACGACTGCCGCCCAACCGCCCCCCTGCTCGAGGGCGTGGTCGCCAGCGTCGAGACGGCGGCGGACGGCCTCTCGGGCGAACGCCGCAACCGCCTGCTCACGGCGATCGCCTCGGCCCGCGACGCAGCCCGCGCCGGCCGGTATCCCGCGGCGATCACCGCGGCGGCCGAGGCGCTGGAGTGCTACCGCGGCGCCGTCGAAGCCTCGCGGACCGACGAGACATCGCACGCCTGACGGCCAGCGCCGGCAGCGCGAGCCACGCCACGACGGCCGCGAGCGACGGCTCCGGAACGGCGGCCACCGCAGCCGCGGTCCCGCCGGCCGCATAGACGCCGGTGTCATACAGCCCGGTGCCGACGAACTCACCGGCGTCGAGCACGTCCACCATGCCGTCGTACGTGAAGTCACCCTGGCTCCACGACGCCGAGACCCCGGTGTCATAACGGCTCGCGGCCAGCAGGTTGGCCGCATCGAGGATGTCGACCACCCCGTCGAGGTCGCTGTCGCCCGGCGCCACGCAGGCCAGCGCGATCGATCCGCCGCCGACGTCGAGCCAGCCGATCGACCGGGGCGAGCCCGCGGCGACGGCGGCAGCGGCGGCCGACGAGGTGATCCCCGCGGTGCCGTCCCACGAGCCGGTTCCGAGCCCAGCCCGCAGGTCGGCGAGGAGCTCCGCCTGCGAGATGCCGCCCGCCGCGAGCGAGATCCGCGAGCCACCGAGATCGACGCGGCCCCCGGAGGCCTGGTCGATCGCCAGCGAGCCCAGTCGCAGATCGACGCCACCGGCATGCGCCAGGCGGAGCACCCCCCCGCCGCCGACCACGACGGCCGGGGCACCCGCGATGGCTCCCGACTCGACCTCGAGCAGACCGATCCCCGACGTGCCGTTGACGAGCAGCCCGGTGGCCTGCACCACGCCGCCGGCAACCCGCAGGCTCGTCATCCGCGCCACCTGCGTCGTATCGATCGCCAGCGTGCCCCCCGAAACGATGGTCGGGCTCGCGGCGAGTCCGCGGGGATTGGCGAGTCGCAGCGTCCCCTCCCGCACCGTCGTCGTGCCGGTGTGCGTGGTGGTGCCCGAGAGCGTCCACGTGCCGCCGCCCACCTTGAGCAGCTGCACGGTGCCGGAGCCATTGGTGATCCCGCCGGAGATCTCGCCGCGGCCGCTCCCCTGGAGCGTGAACGTCCGGAAGCCGGTCGTGGCCGAGGTGAAGGCAACGCCCCCCGCACCGGCCGCGGTGCCGGTGAATCGCATCAGGCCGGCGTCCGACTGCACGATGTAGCTCGTGCCGCCGCTGACGGCCGCGATGGTGCCCTGGAAGTCGTTCGTGCCGCTGAGGTTCTGCAGGCCGACGCTCATGTTGTTGCGGCCGCTGAAGCGGATCGTGTTCGGCACCGACCGCGTGTCCTGGATCTCGATCCGTGCGGTCGTGGCATTGCCGGTGGCGCCGAGCGTCACCGTCCCGCTGCCGAACGGCCTCGATCGCGTGACCCTGGCGACAGCCGCGCCGGCCGTGCCGGCGTCGATCGTGGTGTCGCCCGTGTAGGTGTTGTTATTCGCGAACACCACCGTGCCCGTGCCATCCACCGTCAGCGCGCCCTCGCCCACGATCGTGCCGGTGAGCGAGAGGAGCTGCGCCGAGTCATTGGCGATGGCGGTCGTCGCCTCGTAGAGCTCGATCCGCGAGGCGATGGTCTGTGGCTTCGTGTTCGCGGCCGCGAGGCTGATCGTGGGCGTGCCGCTGGAGCGGGCCAGCTGGAGCGAGGCGCCGGCATCCCCGACGGTGTAGGAGGTGGTGGTCGAGCTGAAGCCCAGGCCGCCGATCGTGCGGGCCTGGTTCCAGTCGAGCGATACGGAGGCACTGGTGTTGGAGCCGAACGCCACGACCTGGTCCTCGAACTTCGGCACGCCGCCGCTCCAGCGGGAGGCCGTGTCCCAGGAGCCGCCGGCGGCCGTGCCGCTGAAGCTCACCGTGCCCGTCACCGTCGGCTTCTGCCAGACTCGAACCCAGTCGATCTTCGTCTCGTCGCTCGCGTTGGCGGGCCACTGCGCGAGCGAGGGCGTGCCCGGCCAGCCGCCCACGGCGTAGTTGAGGATCAGATACATCGACGTCATCTGCGAGATGGCCGTGGAGTCGGAAAAACTGCTCACCTGCACGCCGTTGAAGAAGAACCTCGCGCTCGTGTCCGATGTCCACTCCATGCCGAAGGTGTGATACGCCGTGTTGAGCGCCGAGGCGGTCGACGGATTGACGCGGCCGGCGCCGGCGGAGTTCGCACCGCCCGTGTTCACGTAGTGCCAGGCGGTGTGGTAGTCGGTGTTGGGGTATCCGCTCGACCCGCCGTTGGTGGTGAGCGGATATTCCATGATGTCGGCCTCGGGGGGCCAGCCGTTGTCGAGGCCCCAGAAGGCGGGCCACGATCCGGGCGTGGTCGGCAGGAGGATCCGGGCCTCGAAGTAGCCGCCGTCCCACCTCCCCAGCGAGTATCCGGTCGAAATCACGCCGGACGTGAACGCCTTGCCTCCCTGGGCCGCGCGCTCCGCCTTGAGCGTGACCGAGCCGTCGCCGGGAAAGAGCACGTTCGACGACGCCATGTAGGCGTCGTGGTTGTGCGTCCGACCCCACGGATAGGCGTCGATCCACTTCACCGTGTCGAGGGCGGACCCGTTGAACTCGTCGGCGAAGACGAGTTTGTACGTCGTCGACGGCGGGGCCGCCTCCGTGGGTCGTGCCGCGGTGAGGGCGACCGACAGCACGGCCAGCACCGCGGCGAGCCGGCGCGGCGATGGTCGGGAGTCGTCCGGCATCTGGAGAACAGCCTTTCCTGCTCCCGGGCGTGGTCCGAGAACGAACCCTTGAGACTAGTTGCCGCCGAAAAACGCCACAACGAACCGGCCGATCGGCCATCAGGGTTCGCCCCACCCGCAGGGTTTGCCGCGCCGGCTCGCCCCGTCCCCGCAGTCGCCGCCGCCGCCCGCACGGCTCCGCTTCCCCCCTCAAGCCGTCCGCGGCAGGCCGTCGATCGCCTCCCGGGGGATCGGGGCGGACGACGCAGGGAGGCGGAGCAATGGCGACCGTGGCGAGCGGGTTCGGTGACGAGGTCGGCATGGGCACGCGGCCCCGGCCGGCGACCTTCCGGGCGCTCGGCGCGGCCGATCCGCCGGCCACCATCGCGCTGGCCGGCGAGACGTTCCGCCGCGTCGAGATCCTCAAGCACGACTCGTGGGCGGCCACGGCGGTCTACCGTTCGGCCACGCGGACCGCGAAATGCAAGTTCAACCGCACGCAGCCGATCGGCTTCCTGCCCATGACGTGGCTCGGCAGGGCGCTGGCCGCCCGCGAGCAGTGGTTCATGGACCGCCTCGCCGGCATCGAGGGGGTGCCCGTGTCGCTCGGCACCGTGAGCGTGAACGGGCACGTGGTGCCGACCGCGATCGCCCACGAATGGATCGACGGCCACGCGCTCGCCGAGAAGGAGCAGGTGGACGACTGGTTCTTCCCGCAGCTCGAGGCGATCCTCGACGAGGCCCATCGCCGCGGTGTCGCGCACGTCGACCTTCACAAGCGCGAGAACATCCTCGTCGACGACTGCGGCCGTCCCTGCCTGATCGATTACCAGATCTCGTTCGGGATTCCGGCGGAGCGTCGCGTCGCCAGCCTGCTGCTCGGGGGTGTGCTGCGGCTGCTGCAGCGGTGCGACCGCTACCACCTTCTCAAGCACCGCGTGAAGCATCGCCCCGACCAGGTCGGCTTGTCGCTCTCCGACATGCAGCGGATGCGGCCGTGGTGGATCCGCGCCCACCGGTGCGTGGCCGTGCCCTTCCGCACGGTCCGCCGCCGCCTGCTCACCGCCCTGCGTGTCCGCTCGAGGAGCGGACATGCCTTCAGCGAGGCCTTTCCCGAGGTGGCGCACCGTCGCGCCGCCTGACCTCGAAAAGCCCGTTGCCGGCACCGCCGGGCGGCCGCACCCCCGGCGAAATCGGCCTGCCGCCGGGCCCATGGCGACGGCTACACTCCCGCCGCCATGAAGATCATCTCGCGGTACGTGCTCTGGGATCTGCTCCAGGTATTCCTGGTGGCCCTGGCCGCGCTCACGCTCTTCATGCTCGTGGTCGGCCTCGTCCGTGAGGCCCAGCAGCAGGGGCTCGGGCTCCTCCAGATCCTCATGCTCGTGCCCTACGTGCTTCCCGAGGCGATGCGGTTCGCCGTGCCGGGCACGATGCTGTTCGCCGTGGCGAGCGTGTTCGGGCGGATGTCGGCCTCCAACGAGGTGATCGCGCTGAAGGCAGCAGGCATCTCGCCGATGGCGATCATCTGGCCGGCCGCGGCGCTCGCCCTCGTGGTGAGCTTCGTCTCGGTCTGGCTCAACGACGTGGCCGTGTCGTGGGGCCGCGACGGCGTCCGCCGCGTGGTCGTCAACAGCGTGGAGCAGATCATCTACGGACGGCTGCGGCAGCAGCGGTCCTACAGCACCTCGCAGATGTCGATCAACGTCAAGGCGGTCGATGGCAGGCGGCTGATCAGGCCGACGCTCTCCTTCCAGTCCGCCGGCCAGGGAACCTCCGCAACCGTGTCGGCGGCGGAGGCCGAACTGCGTGCCGACCCGGAGCGGAGCACGCTGGTGGTCACGTTCCGCGACGGCACGCTTCACATGGGCGACTACAGCGCCTCGTTTCCCGACAGCATCGTCCGCGAGGTGCCGCTCGATGCCGTCAGCCGCAAGAGCTCGACGTCCACGAGCCCCTCCGAAATCGCCATGGCGCGGTTCGCCACGGAGCGGGCCGATCAGGTCGCCCGAATCGATCGCGTCGAGCAGCTGGCCGCCGGCAAGACGGCAATGGCGATCCTCGCCGGCCGCATGGAGCTCACGGCGCCGGGGCACGTGGGCTACGAGCGGGAACTGCTCAAGCAGGAGCGGAACCGCCTCCACCGGATCGTGATGGAGCCGTGGCGGCGCTGGGCCAACGGCTTCAGCTGCCTGTGCTTCGTGCTCGTCGGCGCCCCGATGGCGATCCGCATGCGCAACGCCGACTTCCTCACGAGCTTCTTCCTCTGCTTCCTGCCGATCCTGATCGTCTACTACCCCGTCTTCATGCTGGGCGTCGATCTCGCCAAGCGGGGCTCCGTGCCCCCCGCGGCCGTCTGGATGGGCAACGTGCTGATCACGCTCTGGGGCTGGTGGCTGCTTCGCAGCGTGGTGCGGCAGTAGTTCAGCTGGCGAGCAGCCGGGCGAGACTCGCGGTGGTCACGGGCCGCCGCCCGTCGGAGACATGCTCGCCGCCAGGGTGATTTGTGAGTTTGCTTCCCCAGCGGAAGCATGCGGTCTGGGCGTTGCACAAATCTCCCCAGCGTCTGCGCGTGCCTCCGACGGACTTCTCTGGTGGGTGGGCCCGCGGGCCGCATGGCATCGGCGTTCGGCCCTCGTGGCTGTTGCCTGGCGGCGGGGATGTGGCACAATCTCCGGCTTGTCCCGGGAACATTTCTCGACCTCGCCACGGAGCCCACGTCGCATGCCCCGTCCCGTCACGTTGTTCACCGGCCAGTGGGCCGACCTGCCACTCGAGGATCTGGCCCGCAAGGCCCGGGAGTTCGGCTATCAGGGCCTCGAACTCGCCTGCTGGGGCGACCACTTCGACGTCACGCGGGCCCTCAACGAGAGCGGCTACTGCGCCGCCAAGCGCGACACGCTCGAGCGGCACGACCTCTCGGTCTACGCGATCTCCAGCCACCTCGTCGGCCAGGCGGTCTGCGACCGGATCGACGAGCGGCACAAGTCGATCCTGCCGCCGCACGTCTGGGGCGACGGGGATCCCGCCGGGGTGAATCGCCGCGCCGCCGAGGAGATGAAGAACACGGCCCGGGCCGCCCAGAAGCTCGGCGTCTCGGTCGTCAACGGCTTCACCGGCTCCTCGATCTGGCACCTGCTCTACTCGTTTCCGCCCGTGCCGGAGTCGATGATCGCCGCCGGCTTCGCGGAGTTCGCCGAGCGGTGGAACCCGATCCTCGACGTGTTCGCGGAGTGCGGCGTGCGGTTCGCCCTGGAGGTGCACCCCACCGAGATCGCGTTCGACATCTTCACGGCCCAGCGGGCCCTCGACGCCCTCGGCCGTCGCGAGGAGTTCGGTTTCAACTTCGATCCCAGTCACCTGCACTGGCAGGGCGTGAGTTCCGTGGAGTTCATCCGCTCCTTCAGCGACCGCATCTACCATGTGCACGTCAAGGACGCGATCGTCACGCTCAACGGCCGCACGGGCATCCTCTCGAGCCACATCAACTTCGGGGATCCCCGCCGGGGCTGGGACTTCCGCTCGCCCGGCCGCGGCGGCGTCGACTTCGAGGAGATCATCCGGGCGCTCAATCAGGCGGGCTACGAGGGTCCGCTCTCGGTGGAGTGGGAGGATTGCGGCATGAACCGCGAGCACGGCGCCGCTGAGGCTGCGCGGTTCGTGAAGAATCTCGACTTCGCGCCGAGCGGGCGGCAGTTCGACTCCGCCTTCGCCGAATCGTGAGGGCGTGCATCGCCGGCTTCGTCGCGGCGGCCACGTGCTGCCTCGCGGCGGCGGCCGACCCTCCGCGCGGCCGACCCGACCGCACGCTCGAGCAGCTCGACGAGGCGTTCGCCGCCTCCGTCCGGGATCTGGCCCGCCGCGCCACGGCGGCCGGATCGGAGCCGCTCGCCGCGATCATCTCCGAGTGGCCCCTGCCGTCGGCCCCGGGCCGCCAGCTCGCGGTGACGATTCCCGCGCGGCTCGAGAAGCCGGCCGCCGTCGAGTCGCCGGAGACGGAGTCGATCTGGTCCGACTTCACCGCCGCCCGCCGGGCCAGGGCCGCGGGCCTCTACGAGCACGCGGCGTTCGCCGCCGGTGCGCACGACCGCCAGCCCACGCGCGACGAACTCGCCGCCCGGGCCGACGCCCCCCGGCCACCGCTGGAGCAACGGTCGTGCGAGGCCATCCGACTCCTCTTCCTCGCGCTCCGCGACGACCCGGGCCATGAGCGAGCCCGGGCCGCGGCCGGCTGGGTCCGCCGCGGCGACGAGTGGGTCACGCCGGAGGCCGCCCGTCACCTCGACCGCGGCGAGGCGTTCGACTCCGGCTTCGGCTGGATGCCCGCCACGCGGCTCGCGCGCTACCGTGCCGGCGAGCGGTACGAGGCGGGCCGATGGATTGCGGCCGCCGAGGACGACGCGAAGCCGCGGGACGTGAAGCACGGCCGTGAGTACCACGGCGATCACTGGGAGATCGTCACCACGGCGTCGCTGGAGAAGGCCGGGGAGGTGGCCGGGCAGCTCGAGCAGACGAGGACGGTCTGGCGGCAGGTGTTCGGTGCCTTCGCCTGGGAGCCGGCCGAACTCGAGCGCCGGCTGGCGGGCCGCGTGCGGCCGGTCGCCCGCACGCCGCACGCGGCGATCCTGTGCGTCGATCGGGCCCAGTATGTGACGGAGCTCGAGCCGCTGGAGCCGCGGATCGGCATGACGGAAGGCATCTACTGGATGCCCACGAAAACCGTCTGGTTCCACCTGGCTGCAGGCGACGGCCCCGACCCCGTGACCATCCGTCACGAGGCGGCCCATCAGCTCTTCTCGGAGGTCCGGCTCGACCTCGACCGCGTGCGGCATCTGGCCGGCGAGCGTCACGGGTTCTGGGCGATCGAGGCGGCGGGGTGCTACATGGAATCGGTTCAGGCCGCGCCGTACGGCTGGACCGTCGGCGGTCGCGACGCCGGCCGCGTTCCGGCCGCGCGGGAGCGGCTCGATGCGGGCTTCTTCGTGCCGCTCGAGGAACTCTGCAGCCTCGGCCGCGGCGACTTCCAGGCGCACGACCAGCTCGCGGATGTCTACGCCCAGATCGCCGGCCTCGCCGACTTCTTCATGAACGGCGAAGGGGCCGCCTACCGGGAATCGTTCGTCGAGTATCTCGTTCGCGTCTATTCCGGCACCGCCGACACCGACACGCTCGCGAGGCTCTGCAGGCGGAGCTACGCCGACCTCGACGACGCCTACCGTCGCCACCTGTCACGGTAGCCGGCGACATCGTCGCTGCGGAGTGTGGGCGGACGCCCGCCACCACTCGCACAAAGCCGCGTACCAATGCGAAAAGGTGCCAGCCACCAAATCTGGGCAATCTGAAGACTCTCATCAGCCGATCCGTGAGCGTGTGCTGTCCGCCTTGGGTCGACCACGCGGCCGCAGTGTCGCCACGAGATCGAGTCTCGTGGCGATCTGCTTCACCCAGCGATCGTCCCCGAACGGCTGGCCGCGCACCGCGCATGTCCGCAAGCGGGCAAGTTCGGCCTCAGTCTGTGGTCGGTTGACCCACTCGATCCATTGATCACGGTGCCTGTCGGCAGGCCCCGGCACCGGCCACATCGCGAGGGGAATCGGACCAGTCGGCGACGCCTGGCCCAGACTCGACCAAGGCCACTCTTCTGCCCGGGCCACAAGATTGGCCCGCAACGGATTGCGTTCCACGTAGCGAACGACGCAGTGGAAATAGTCTTCCGTCTGGATCGGAAAAGATTTGAACCGCCCCTGGTACAGGTGGCCTAGACCAGTTTCCTGATGGAACCTTTTCCAACGCTTCACGTGTAGATTCGTAAGGTGCTGAACGAATGCCGAAAGATCACCGTCGTGCTCGGGCCATAGCACCAGATGCCAGTGATTTGGCATGACGCAATAGCCGCAGACTCGCATGGGCCGAGTTCGCAAGGCCTCCGCGACGGTCGCTACGAATGCGTCATAGTCTCCGGGTGACCCAAACAGGGTTCGCCGCCCCACGGATCGATTGAGTACGTGAAAGGGCAGGCCGCCTGGTGCGACTCGATTCGGGCGAGACATGTACGCACGTATACACTTATTCCAAGAAGGCGTCAAACTACCCAGATTTGGTGGCTGGCACCTTTTTTCCTACACTCCCCGCGTCATTCCCGCCCCGAAGGATCTTCCATGTCAGCCGACCTCGACCGCCTCGCCATCGACACCATCCGCACCCTCTCGATGGACGCCGTCGAGGCTGCCAAGAGCGGCCATCCGGGCACCCCGATGGCCCTGGCGCCGGTCGCCTTCAGCGTCTGGAAGGACTTCCTCCGCTACGACCCGGCCGACCCCGCCTGGCCGAACCGCGACCGGTTCGTGCTCTCCTGCGGCCATGCGTCGATGCTCCTCTACTCGCTCATCCACCTCGCCGGCATCCGCCGAAAGGACGGCACGGCGGCGGTGTCGCTCGACGAGATCAAGAAGTTCCGCCAGCTCGACAGCGTCTGCGCCGGCCACCCCGAACACCACATGACCGCGGGGATCGAGACGACCACAGGCCCCCTCGGCCAGGGCTGCGGCAACTCCGTCGGCATGGCAATCGCCTCGAAGTGGCTCGCCGCCCGCTACAACCGTCCAGGCCACGTGGTGTTCGACTACGACACCTACGTGCTCTGCAGCGACGGCGACCTGATGGAGGGAGTGGCCTCCGAGGCGGCCTCGATCGCCGGGCACCTCGGGCTCTCGAACCTCTGCTGGCTCTACGACGACAACCAGATCACCATCGAGGGCGAGACACACCTCGCCTTCACCGAGGACGTCGGCAAGAAGTTCGACGGGCTCGGCTGGCGGGTCGAGCGTGTCGCCGACGCCAACGACACCGCCGCGCTGAGGAAGGCCCTCGAGGCCTTCAAGGCCGAGAACGACAGGCCCACGCTCGTGATCGTGAAGAGCGTGATCGGCTTCGGTGCCCCGAAGAAGGCGGGCTCCCACGAATCGCACGGCGCGCCCCTCGGCCCCGAGGAGATCAAGGGTGCCAAGGCGGCCTACGGCTGGCCGGCCGACGAGTCGTTCCGCGTGCCGACGGAGGTGCCAACGCACTTCGCGAGCACGCTCGGCTCGAGGGGCGCCGCCGCGAACGCCGCCTGGAAGAAGACGGTCGCCGGCCTCGGCTCAGCCGACACCGCCTGCGCCGCCGAACTCGCCGACTTCCTCGCGGGGCGTCTGCCCGCCGGCTGGGACAAGTCGATCCCCTGCTTCCCCGCCGACGCCAAGGGCGTGGCCAGCCGCGTGTCGAGCGGCAAGGTGATCCAGGCCCTGAGCGGCGCGGTGCCGTGGTTCCTCGGCGGCTCGGCCGACCTCGCCCCCTCCACGATGACGCTCGTGCCCGGGGCCGGTGACTTCGCCCACGGGAGCTACGCGGGCCGCAACTTCCACTTCGGTATCCGCGAGCACGGCATGGCTGCGGCCTGCAACGGCATGGCGCTCTCGGGCCTGCGTCCCTACTGCGCGACGTTCTTCGTGTTCCTCGACTACCTCAAGCCGGCGCTGCGGCTCTCGGCGCTCGGTCAACTCGGCGTGATCTACGTGCTCACGCACGACTCGATCGGGCTCGGCGAAGACGGCCCCACGCACCAGCCGATCGAGCAGCTCGCCACCGCCCGTGCGGTGCCCGGGCTTTCGGTGTTCCGGCCGGCCGACGCCAACGAGGTTGCCGAGACCTACCACGTGGTCATGCAGCGGCCAGACCGGCCGGCGGTGATCGTGCTCTCTCGGCAGAACCTGCCCACGCTCGACCGGGCCGCCGGGCTCGGCTCGGCGGCCGGCACGGCGAAGGGTGCCTACGTCCTCAAGGAGGCCGAAGGCGGCAGGCCGGACTGCATCCTGATCGGCACGGGCAGCGAGGTGCAGATCTGCCTGGAGGCCGCCGCGAAGTTGGCTGCCGACGGCATCAAGGCTCGCGTGGTGAGCATGCCGAGTTGGGATCTCTTCGAGGAGCAGGATGCCGCCTACCGGGAGAGCGTGCTGCCGAAGGGGGTCACGGCCCGGGTGGCCTGCGAGGCGGCCTGCGGATTCGGCTGGGACCGCTGGACGGGTCCGCGCGGCGAGTTCGTGGGAATGAGGAGCTTCGGTGCGTCGGGACCGTTCGCAGCCCTCTACAAGCACTTCGGCATCACGCCCGACGGCGTGGCCGCCGCGGCGAAGCGATCGCTGGCTGCCGGCTGAACCGACCGCCCCATCCGGCCGGGCTCTTCCCGGGCTCCCCCCGCCGCGTGATGCCGCGTCACGGCTGGTGGTGGGAGTCGCCGATCACCGCATCGTCGGCGTCCCTGCCGGCGCGGATCTCACCGGCATGGTTTCGGTAGAGGTGGTCATCGCCGCCGTGGAGGGCATCGGTCGTCACCCGTTCCACATGGCCGTCCTCGAAGAGGATGAAGTGCAGGCCCTCGGGATGATTGCCGCTCCGCTCGCCGCTCTCGTCCGGGGCGTCGGCCATCAGCGGGTGGTGGGCACGCCGCCGGTCGAGAATCGGCTGCAGCCTTCCTGATTCTTCGCGATGTCCGAGCGTGTAGCCGAAGTCACCTCCCATCGATCGCACGAGTTCCTCGAATCGCGGCGTCCCGACCGCGTCCCGCAACTCCTCGAGTGTCGGCACCCGGAAACCGCCCCGTTCCGCGTGCTCCGAGTCGGGCACGAGCAGCATGCCATCGTCGGCCACGAGCCGATGCTCAGACACGAGCGTCGGGGCATAGAGCCCCGCGCGGGAGAGCGGGCCCTCTCCGGGCGGCGTCGGCAGCGTGCGGTGCGACTCCGCGTAGCCGTGGAGCGACCCCGCGAGCGACTGGAGATTCCGCTGGGTTCGCCGGCTCCTGGCATCCGCGATCGATTCGAGAAGCAGGGGCGCCACCAGCACGCAGGCGGCAAGCGCCGACGCTGCCAGGATCGCGCGATCGACCCAGCGACGCGTCGATGAACCCTGCCATCCAGCCTCGTCCCCGGGCCGCTCGCCAACGGGTCGCGGGGCGGGACGAACGACCGAGGGCGGGGCGGATGCCTGTGCCGTGACGAACGAGAGCGTCCGGCTCGCAAGCCCGGACGGCGCCGAGAGGTGGCCCCGATCCGCCTCCAGGGGATGAAGAGCCCGGCGAATCGTGTCGATGCTCTTCCGTAGGGCTGGCCCCTGCACCGGGTCGGCCAGCGCGACCTCCACCCTCCTCGACTCGACGTCGTCGAGGGCGCCGAGACAGTACCCGACGAGTTCGTCCTCACGCATGGGGAAGCCTCTCGTGGACTCGCGGTGACCGGTCGATGCCCGTCTCACTCATGGCCGCCCCCCTCCAGTGCGTCGGGCACCGTTCGACCGCTCCGCCGCCACGACTCGTTGAGCTTGAGCAGCGCGGAATGGAGCCGGCTCTTCACGGTGCCCACGGGGATGCCGAGCACGTCGGCCGCCTCGCGGTACTTCATGCCCTGGTGGTAGACGAGCATCAATGCACTCTTGAGCGGGTCGGGAAGGTCGTCGACGGCCGAGCGGACCCAGTCACGGGCCTCCTCGACCTCCATCCGTTCGTCCGCCGTTTGTCCGTTCCCGGCAAGCATCTCGACCAGCGACCCCACGTCGTTCTCGCCTCCCGTCCGATGGTCGAGGCTCACCATCCTGTGCCGGCGGTTGCGCCGCTGGGCATCGATGGCCTGGTTGGTCGCGATCGTGTACAGCCAGGGCCGAAACCGGCGGCCCTCCTCGAACTGCTCCCTCTTGAGGTGTACCTGGAGAAACGTCGCCTGAAACACGTCCTCCGCCATCTCGGCACTGCCGAGGTAGCGGCGGAGGTAACTGAACAACTCCTGCTCGTACCGATGCACGAGCGACTCGAAAGCCGCCTTGTCCCCGTTGCGACAGCAGCGGCGCAGCAACTCCTCGTCGGATGCCACGCCATCGGACCCGCCCCCGGTTGAAGGGGACGAGCCCGACTGACCACCGCCGGAACGTGAATCGTGCAAATCCATCTCTGGTACGGTGCCGGCGGGAAAAGAGTTCGGGGCGGTTCGCTCGCGAGGTTTTCCGGCAGTTTTCCGGCGGATCGCCACGATCCGGCCGTGCCGTCCCCGGCGGGAGAGTATAGCCGGGGTCTCCGCTGCACCGCCCGTCCGGCGTCGTGGCGCCAGCCGCCGCGGGTTTGACTTTTGGCGGAAAACCCCCGACATTCCGCCTCACCCATGGACCGACAGACCCCCTACCGCTGGGCCGCCCCGGGCGATCTCAACGCCTTTTTCGGGCTGTCGATCGACAACCTCGCGGTGCTGGTGCTCACGGTCTCGATCCTCGCGACCGTCTTCGGCTTCCCGGCCCAGTTCGCCCTCTCGCACCTCGTGCCCGGCACGGCCGTCGGCGTCGTCGTGGGCGACGTCCTCTTCACCTGGATGGCCTTTCGCCTCGCCCGCCGCACGGGCCGCTCCGACGTGACCGCCATGCCGCTGGGCCTCGACACCCCCAGCACGTTCGGCATGGTGTTCTTCGTGCTCGGCCCCGCCTTCCTGGAAGCGTGTGCGGCCGGCCTCGACCAGGAGGCCGCCGCCCGCCGAACGTGGCACATCGGCATGTGTGCGATCGTCGCCAGCGGCGTCTTCAAGATGGCCTGCGCCTTCGTGGCCGGCCCGGTCCGCCGGCTCGTGCCGCGGGCCGCACTGCTCGGCAGCCTCACGGCGATCGCCCTGGCGCTGATCACGTTCCTGCCGCTGCTCGAAATCTTCTCCTCGCCGATCGCGGGGCTCGTGGCGCTGGGCATCATCCTCACGAGCCTCACCGCCCACGTCCCCTTCCCCTTCAGGATCCCGGGGGCGCTCGCGTCGCTCGTCATCGGCGGCCTGATCCAGTTCGCCGGCCTCCGCTTCGGCTGGATTCCCGAGGCGAGCCACATGGCGATCGACCCAGCCGCGGCACTCTGGCCGACCGAGTGGCTCTCCGCGTTCCGCTGCGAGTGGCTCGAGGCCTGGCCGCACACGGTCAAGTATCTTCCCATCGTGATCCCCTTCGCCCTCGGCACGGTCGTGGGAGGCATCGACTGCACGGAGAGCGCAGCCGCCGCCGGCGACGAATACGACACGGGCCGGGTGATCGGCGTGGAGGCGATCGCCACCGTCCTCGCGGGAGCCTGCGGCGGCGTGATCCAGACAACGCCCTACATCGGCCATCCGGCCTACAAGGCGATGGGCGGCCGCGCCGCCTACACGCTGCTCACAGCGGCGTTCATCGGCCTCGCCGGCCTCACCGGCACGTTCGCCTACCTCTACGAGATCCTGCCCGGCCCGGCCCTCGTGCCGATCCTGATGTTCGTGGGGCTCGAGATCACATCCCAGAGTTTCCACGCGACGCCGCAGAAGCATTACCCCGCGGTGGCGCTGGCCTGCGTGCCGGCGCTGGCGGCGCTGGCCAAGATCGAGACCGACAAGGTGCTCGCCGCGGGGGCGAAGCCGGATGCCGGCCTGGCCCGCGAGCTCTTCTCGCTGCAGATCATTTCGGCCGGCTTCATCATGACGAGCGTCCTCTGGGCGGGCATGCTCACCGCCCTGATCGATCGCCGCCTGCGGCCCGCGGCCGGGTGGTGCCTCGCGGCCGCCGCGTTCACGCTCCTGGGCGTGATCCACTCGCCGTTCAAGGATGGCCGCCTGTTCGTGCCCTGGGCCATCGGCGAACTGCCCCCGGAAGCCGCTGGCCGCGGCCCGCTGGAACTCGCCGCCGCCTATGGATTGATGGCAGCTCTGTTCACGGTGTGGTCGACGTTTCTCGGCGATTCCGCGGAGTCGTCGGTGGGCGACCGCCGCTGACCGCAGTGCTACGATACGAAGGCCTCATCAGGATGGCGGCCTCCGGAGAGGTGGTCCCTCACTGGAGCCCCGTGCCTTGGCCGCTGCTTCCCAGAACCTTCCCCGACTCGCCTTCGGCAACGCCACCGCCCAGGTCAGCAGCGACCTCGATGCCTTCACGGCCGCGCAGCAGTCGGTGATGCCGGCGGTGAACCGCTACGAGCCTCTCGCCGGACGGACGGCCTTCCGGCATCGGGCCACGACCGTCCGCATCGGTGACATCAAACTCGTCGCCAGCGCGTCCACCCCCGTTTCGGTCGTCGCCGGTGATTCGCCTGAGACAACCCTGCTCGTTCCCTTCCATGGCTGGAGCACGTCGGTGATCGACGGCCGCGAGCATCGCTGGCAGGCTGGCGCCTGCGCGATGTATCTCCCGGGCACGGGGCGCACCGGCACCTGCAGCGTCCGCTCGATGCTGGGGATCACCGTCGATCCCCGACGACTGCAGGCGACGGCTCGCGCGATGCTCGGCCCACACAGACACGGCCGGCTCGATCTCGCTCTCCACCAGGCCCGGATCATCCCGCTGGGCGCGTCGCGGTCGCCGGCGATGGCGATCCTGAAGCAGTTGCTGCCGCTGATCGATCTCGGCGGCTGCAGCGAGGCCAATCTCCGCATGCTCGGCATCGACGACACGCTCCACAGACTCGTCGCCGTGATGCTCGCGCCGGAGGTTCTCGCGCCGGCATTCGCCCGGGGCCCCATCAGCCCGTCGGCGACGGCCATCAGCCGGGTGACGGAATACATCGTCGGGCACCTCGAGCAGCCGATCTCGCTCAGCGACCTGGAGCACATGAGCGGACTCTCCGCCCGCACGCTGCAGGTCGCCTTCCGGAAGGCCCACAACTGCTCGCCGCGCGAATGGATCCAACGGCGGCGGCTCACCATGGCGCGGGAACGGCTGCTGGCCGCCGACAGCAGCATGACCGTCGCCGCGATCGCCCTGGCGTGCGGCTTCACGCGCCGAAGTGCCTTCGCCGCCGCCTACACCGCTCGCTACGGCGAGTCCCCCTCGGCGACGCTTGCCCGCGTCCGACGAGGCTGAATCACCGAGCGGCCCGCGTGCACGACAGCGCCCGCGCCGCTCTGCGCATAACGGACAATCCACGCTGATTCGTCCCCGCTCCCGCCCGATT
>CAIKWU010000095.1 GCA_903831155.1 uncultured Planctomycetaceae bacterium
CCCGGGAGCCGGCGTATGCCGACAAGCGCAGCCAGGATGGCGAAGCGCCGTCGGCATCCGAGTGAGCCGAGGCCTGGAGGGCCGAGGTGAACGTCCGGCGACGGGGCATGGGCCATCCCGAGCCCCACGAACGTCCGGCGACGGCGCATGGGCCATCCCGAGCCCCGCGAACGTCCGCCGCCGCGGCACGGGCCATCCCGAGCCCGGCTAGCCGCACTGGTTCATCTTGTCGCGGGGCGTGCCCGCGGCCACCAGTTCCGGCTGCAGCCGAACGGGTGCCGCCACCGCGTCGTCGGCCGCGATCGTCACGGCCACGTTCTTGTAGGCCGGCGTTCGCGAGAGCGGGTCGGCCGCCTTGGGCACGAGCACGTTGCTCTCGGGGTAGTACATCGCCACGCAGCCGGGCCGGATCTGGTCATACGCCGCCACGATCTGGCCGCGCATCTCGCCCGCCGAACTTGTGATCCGGCAGCGGCCGCCGTCGGTCAGGCCGTGCTTCCGCACGTCGTCGGGGTGGATCAGCACGATGTCCCGCCGCGTCTGGTTGCGGTAGAGATCCTCTTCCTCGTAGACCACCGTGTTGAACTGCCCCTCGCTGCGGATGGTCATCAGCGTGAGGCCCTGCGGCGCAGCAGGCAGGTCGTGCACGAAGAGCGTGGCCTTGCCGTCGGCCGTTGGAAACGCCGGCGTGTCGAGCGCCCGGCCGGGGATTGAAAACTCCTTCTTCGAGCGGTCGATCTCGGCGATCTGCTCGAGCCCGGGCACGATCGCCGCGATCGCGGTGCGGATCGTGCTCGTGTGGCTCATGGCCCGCCAGTCGACCGGGCCGCCCTCGCCGAGCACCCGCGTGGCGAGGTCGGCGACGATCTCCACCTCGGCCCGCGGCCCCACGTGCCGGGGCGTGCCGCCGTCGGAGAGCCGGATGTAGCTGAACATGCTCTCCTGCGTGGAGGGCTCCGGCTCCTCGTCGCGGGCGAGCACCGGGAGGATGATCGTCTCCTCGGCCCCCGTGCCCGAGGCATGGCCCGTATTGAGCGACGTGCTGAGGTAGACGACGGTGTCGATCTTGCCCATCGCGCGACGGGCATACGTGGCGTCGGGACTCGAGCCGTAGAGGTTGCCGCCGAGGCAGACGGCAAACCGCATCTCGCCGCGATCGGCGGCGTCGAGGCATTCGAGCGTGTCGTAGCCCTTCATCGTCGGCAGTGCGATTCGATAGTGCGACTGCAGCCGGTCGAAGATCGCCTGCTTGAGCGTCGGAGTCACGCCCATGGTGCCCATGCCCTGGATGTTGGAATGGCCGCGGATCGGCTGGAGCCCTGCCCCGGGCCGGCCCACCATCCGCCGCATGAGCGCGAGGGCCGCGATGGCCTGCACCGTGGCGGCCCCGTGGAGGTGGTGCGTGATGCCCATCGTCCAGGCGAACACGGGCCGCTTCGAGGCGGCATACTGCTCCGCCATCGAGTCGAGTTCGGCCTTCGACACGCCCGAGGCCGCGACGATCTCATCCCAGGAGAGGGCGTCGAGCCGCGCGGCGAGTGCGGGCCAGCCGTGGCAGTGGGCGGCAAGAAACTCCTCGTCGACCACCGGCTCGCCGGCGGCGTTGAGCGGGTTGGCGGCGTGCAGTTCCCGCAGCCGCTTCATGAGCCCGTAGACGAGCGCCAGATCGCCCCCGACGTGCGGCTGCACGTAGCTGCTCGCGATCTCCGCGCCGAAGAACAGGGCCCACGGGTCGCTCGGCACGGAGAAGTTGACGAGCCCCGTCTCCACGATCGGATTGACGACGATCACCTTCCCGCCGCGGCGGCGAACCATCATCAAGGTCCGCATCATCCGCGGATGGTTGCTGGCCGGATTGCCACCGATCAGGAACACACAGTCGGCGTGTTCCATGTCGTCGAGCTTGATCGTGCCGGCGCCGGTGCCGATGGCGCTGGCGAGCCCCACGCCGCTGGCCTGATGGCAGTAGTAGGAGCAGTTGTTGACGTGATTCGTGCCGTAGAGCCGGGCGAAGAGCTGGAGCAGGAAGCCCGCCTCGTTGCTCGACCGGCCGCTGAAGTAGAAGAACGCCTCCTCGGGCTTCGTGCGCTTCAGCTTCGCGGCGATCCGCTCCATCGCCTCGGCCCACTCGATCGGCCGGTAGTGCTGCGAGCCCTTTTCAAGCAGGACGGGCTGCACGAGCCGGCCGGCGTGCTCCATCTGGTGGGGCGAGACGGACCGCAGCTGCGGCAGGGAATACGTGGCGAAGAACGAGGGCTTCACGCCCCCCTGCATGTCGGCCACCATCGCCTGAAACGACTTCTTGCAGACCTCGGGAAAGTGGCCGGCCTCGTTCACCATGCCGCCGGCCTGGCCCCCCATGCCGAGCGCGCAGGTCTTGCAGGCGTTCTTCGACCGCATCGCCTTCCAGAAGCGCAGCAGCCCGCCGGCCTCGCGGGCCTTCGTGAAGGTGTAGAGGACGGCCCTGAGGCCACCCCCGGTCGTCACGCGTCCGAAATAGCGTCCCATGATTTCGCCTCCGAGGTGCCGTCGCGAGACGGGCCCAGCGTCGCCAGAGCCTTTCCGAGAAACGTGGATCGCCGGCTCAAGGGCGGCAAAAGTCTCGTCGCCGGGGCGAGGATACGCCCAAGGCTCCTCGAGCGTTCGCCAACCCCCTCGCCTACCCTTGCGAGTCTTCCGACTCGTCGCCACACCTACGCCAGATGAGTTCTAGTTTGCCGCAGCGGGAGCCGGCGGATCGAGCAGTTGGATCTCCACCTTCCGGAACTCGATCGGGTGGCTCTCCGACTGGAGCGAGATCGTGCCTCCGGAGAGCTGCTTCTCGCCGTGATTGGCCGCGAGCGCCTGCTTGGATCGCTGATCTTTTTCGTCGAGCTGAGGCTGCTCGTATTCCAGCACCGTCTCGCCGTCGACGATGTGGCGGATCTTCCCGTTGCCATTGACCTCGAGTTCCACCGTCACCCACTGGTCGCCACGGTACGTCTTCGACTTCGAGGTCGTGCAGTGCGGCGTGAACAGCTTCCCGTCCATCACCACGTTGGTGCCGGGCGTGCAGAGGTTGGCGGTGGTCCGCTCGCCCTTCTCGGGCCCGCCGAGGAACTGCACCTCGATCGACGCGGGAAAATCCTTGTCGATCGGCATGGTCGCCGGATCCTCGCCGTGGATCATCACGCCCGAGTTCCTGAGGGCCCACCCCTCGCCCCCCGCGCACTGATCGCCCGTGAACCGATATTCGATCCGCAGGCGATATCGCGAGAACGGCTCTTTGAAGAAGAGGTGCCCGTACTTCTGGCCGAACGTCGGGTAGGCGGCCGGATCGTAGACCACCTTCAACACGCCGTCTTCCACGCGAAACGTGTTGCCGTAGTTGTCGCCGAACTTCTCGCCGCGAATCTTGGGCGTCCAGCCGTCGAGGTCGCGGCCGTTGAAGAGCTGCCGCCAGGGCTGCTCGGCACAAACGACCACCGAGCCGACGAGGAAGGCGAGGCCGCAGGCGATGGCTGTTCGAATCGTTCGCACGTGGGATCTCCTTTATGTACCCATCCGACCGGCATCGTGGTCAGGTCTGAGGCGGATCGAGGCTGACGGTCACGGTCTTGTGTTCGAGGTAGGGATCGAGCCCCTTCTCGCCGAGTTCCCGGCCGAAGCCCGACTGCTTGAAGCCGCCGAAGGGCGCCGCGGCGTCGAACACGTCGTAGCAGTTCACCCACACCGTCCCGGCCCGCAGCCGGCGGGCCACGTCGTGGGCCTTGGCGATGTCGCGGGTCCAGACGGCGGCGGCGAGGCCGAAGCTCGTGGCGTTGGCCCGACGGATCAGCTCCTCCATGTCGGAGAACTTCAGCACCGAGAGCACCGGGCCGAAGATCTCCTCGCGGGCGATCGCCATCTCGTCCTTCACGTTGGTGAACACCGTCGGCTCGATGAAGAAGCCGCGGTCACCCACCCGCTTGCCGCCGGTGGCACACGTCGCCCCCTCCCGCTTCCCCGTCTCGATGTAGCCCATGATCTTGTCGAACTGGGCCCTGTCGACCTGCGGCCCCTGGTGCGTGGCTGCGTCGAACGGATCGCCCACGCGCCGCCGCTTGCTCTCCTCGACGACCCGGGCGACGAAGGCGTCGTGGATCTTGTCCTCCACGAACAACCGCGAGCCGGCACAGCAGCACTGCCCCTGGTTGAGATAGATCCCCACGAGCGCCCCCGCCGCGGCCGCGTCGAGGTCGGCGTCGGCAAAGACGATGTTGGGGCTCTTGCCGCCGAGTTCGAACGTCAGCCGCTTCAGCTGGTCGGCCGCCTGCCGCATGATGATCTGGGCCGTCTCGCCAGAGCCGGTGAAGGCCACCTTGTCGATGCCCGGGTGCTTGACGATCGCGGCACCGGCCGTGGGCCCGAAGCCGGTCACCACGTTGATCACGCCATCGGGCACGCCCGCCTTCTGGGCGAGACGCGCCAGCCGCAGGGCCGTGAGCGGCGTCTGCTCGGCGGGCTTCATCACGATCGTGCAGCCCGCCGCGAGGGCCGGCCCCCACTTCCACGCCACCATCAGGATCGGAAAGTTCCACGGGATGATCTGCCCCGCCACGCCCACCGGCTCGCGGCGGGTGTAGCAGAAGTAGTTGCCGTTGATCGGGATCGTCTGGCCCTGGATCTTGTCGGCCCAGCCGGCGTAATACCGCAGCGCGTCGAGGGCCAGCGGGATGTCGCCCGTGCGGGCATCGCTCACGGGCTTGCCGTTGTCGAGCGACTCGAGCGCGGCGAGTTCGTCGATCTCCGCCTCGATCAGGTCGGCGAGTCGCAGCATGATGCGGCCACGCTCGCGGGCGTCCATCCGCGGCCACGGCCCCTCGTCGAACGCCTTGCGGGCCGCGCGAACGGCCGCCTCGACATCGGCGGCGTCGCCCTCGGCAACTTGGGCGATCACCTCCTCGGTCGCCGGGTTGATCGTCTCGAACGTCCTGCCGCTCTTCGCCGGCACCCACTGGCCGTCGATGAACAGTTGCGTCTGGCGGATCTGCGGCGCGGCAGCGCGGCGGGGGGCTGTGACGGTGGCCATGGCGGTTGCTCCCTGACGGTTTCTGGTGCGCCGGCCACGGGGCCGCAGCCCCCTGATGCGGCGAAAAATTGCGTCGTCGATCGTATCTGCTGTAGCATTCAGGCTGCAAGAACGCCGCGGACGGATTCGAACGGCCGGCCCGGTGGAAGACCGGTTTCAATCAGGAGGTGTGATCGATGCGTGCATTCACGATGGCGATGGTGGTGGCCCTGACGGCGACGGTGGCGTCGGCCGAGGTGACCAGCGGGCCCCAGGTCGGGGACAAGGTCGGCGCGTTCACCGTGACGAAGGTCACCGGCAACCCCGACGACGGCGTCGCAGACGGCAAGACCCTCTGCTACCGCTGCAAGATGGGCCAGCGGCCCGTGGTCATGGTCTTCGCCCGCTCGGCCGACGAGAAGCTCGCCAAGTTTCTCAAGAAGCTCGAGGAGGAGATCGAGGAGCACTCCGAGTCGAAGCTCACCGCCTTCGTCAACATGATCGGCACCGACGAGGAGAGCATGAAGAAGGCGGCCGCAGAGTTCGTGTCGAAGCACGGCATCAAGCGGGTGGCCTTCGTGGTGCCCACGCAGGCGAAGGATGGCCCGGAAAACTTCAACATCGCCCAGGACGCCGATCTCACGGTCATCTGCTACCGCGAGGGCGAGGTGAAGGCAAACCATGCCTTCGCGGCCGGCGGCCTGTCCGACGAGAAGATCGACGCCATCGTGCACGCCTCGTGCGAGATGGCCGAGTAGCGTGTTCTGGGAGCCGCTCTGCGGACGGCTCTGGCGTCTGCTGATCACGCCGTACACGCCCGACGAGGGCTTGCAGTCGTACCGCGACCGCGCCGTCACCCAGGAGGAGCCAAGGGCCCGGGTGACGGTCGCGGTGCCGGCGGCAGCGGAGAGCAGGCGGCTGTTCGGCATCGATGTGGCCAAGCGGGGGATCCAGCCGGTCTGGCTGAAGGTCGAGAACCGCTCGTCGGCGAGCCTGCGGCTGCAGGCCGTCACGATCGACCCGAAGTACTTCACGCCGCTCGAGGCGGCGGCGGTGAACCACTTCTCGATCACAAAGCGGCTCTCCGCATTCGGCGCGATGAGTTGGGTCTTCTACCCGCTCCTGCTGCTCGTGCCGCTGAAGCTACTCACGGCATGGATGGCCAACGGGCGGATGGACCAGGTCTTCCGCCGCCACGGATTTCGGCTCCGGCCGATCCGACCGGGCGAGACGGCCGAGGGCTTCGTGTTCACGACGGTCGACCTCGGCACGAAGGTGGTGCACGTCCGCCTCACGCCGCTCGAGCCGCTGCGGCAGAGCATCGGGCGGCTGCTTCATCCGGGCAGCGGCAGCGACGATCCCCCTGTCGACCTGGTCTTCACGATACCGGTGCCCGGCATTGCCGCCGACTATCTCGATCGCGACTTCGCGGCGATCCGCCCCCCGGCATCCGTCGAGCCCTGCTCGGCCGACGACCTGGTGCCCCGGCTGGAGGCGATGCCGGCCGCCACGACCAACGCCCGCGGCACGAAGACGGGCGACCCGGCGAACCTCGTGGTGGTCGGCAGCTTCGACACGCTGCTCGGCGCCTTCGCGGCCCGCTGGGACGAGAGCGAGACGATTTCGCTCGCCACCTGCTGGAAGACCGTGAAGGCGTTCCTGCTGGGATCGAGCTACCGCTACTCGCCCGTCAGCGCGCTGCACCTCTTCGGCCGCGTGCAGGACATCGCCCTGCAGCGAACCCGGCACTCGATCAACGAGCGAATCCACCTCCGGCTCTGGCTCACGCCGCTGGCCTTCGACGGCCAGCCGGTGTGGGTGGGCCAGGTGAGCCGCGACATCGGCGTGCGGTTCACGACGAAGGCCTGGAACCTGACGACGCACCGCATCGACCCCGACGTCGACGAATCCCGCGACTACGTGATCGAGGATCTCGTGGCGGCGGGCCGCGTGAAGGCGGCCGGCTACGTCGGCGGCGTCGGCCCCTGCACGCCAGACACACCCCGCCGCAACCTCACGGGCGACCCCTTCTTCACCGACGGCAAACGGGCCGTGATCGTGCTGTCGGCGACGCGATCTGGCGTACAAATGCAGGGCGCGTAACCGCGTGAGCGGTACGTCCGCGGAGACGCCGAGGTCGCCTGCCATGAACGCCTGACATTCACGTGTGATGCCTCGTGGCCGCCGGAGGCGCGGCCGGCGTCGCCGCGGGTATGCTGGGGGCGTCATGGTCGCGTTCGACACCCTTCCCGACGTACTCCTTCGCGAACTCGCGGCCACGTTCCCCGATCGACGCGTGCTGGGGGCCTGGCTCTATGGCAGCCACGCGCGGGGCGAGGCGCGGCCCGGCAGCGACATCGATCTCGGGGTCCTTTGCGACGAGCCTCTCGATGCGGTCGCGCTCTTTGATGCCAGCAACCGGCTGGCAGCACACCTCGGCGCGCCCGTGGATCTTGTCGACTTGAGACGGGCCGGCGGACTGCTGCGGGTGGAGGCCACGCACCACGGCCGCGCTCTGCTGCCGCGTTCTCTCGAGGCCGACCTGTTCACGACGCATGCACTCGCCGACCACGCCGCCTTCGCACCGCGTCGCCGGCAGGCCACGGCGGCTTTCAAGGAGAAGCTGCGTGGCCGATGACGTGCTGATCCAGAAGCTCGCAAGCATCGACCGCTGCCTCGCGTCGGTGCGGCGATACGTCGCCGAGGACCTCAGCCGGCTCGCTGACACCATGGTGCTCGACGCCGTGGTGCTGAACCTCCAGCGCGCCTGCGAACAGGCGATCGATGCGGCCTGCCGCGAAGTCTCCCGACGAGGGCTGGGCGTGCCGGCGGACAGTGCCGACGCCTTCACGATCCTCGAGCGGGAGTCGGTTCTCTCACCAATGGTCGCCGAGAGAATGCGTCGCATGGTGGGGTTTCGCAACGTTGCGGTTCACGAGTATCGGCGGCTCGATCCGGCGGTGGTCCGCACCGTGGTCGAGCATCGGCTCGGCGACTTCGAGGCACTGTGCCGGGAACTTGTGGCGGCTTCCTGAGTCGTCGGCGCTGAATGGAGGGGATCATGCATCTCGACCCGCCGCTCGCCGGCCTGCTTCACGCCCTGCTCGCAGGCCGGGCCGTCGCCGCCCTGGCGACCCTGCACGACGGCCGGCCGTTCTCATCGATGGTGCCGTTCGCCGTGACCACGACCGGCGGGCGACTGCGGCTGGTCGTGCACGTGAGCGGGCTGGCGGCCCACACCCGCGACATGCGGTCGGTTCCCGAGGTCTGCCTGATGGTGATGGCGCCCGAGATGGACGACGTGCCGCCGCAGGCGCTGCCGCGGGTGTCGATCTCGGGGCGGGCCATGTTCATCCCGGCCGATCATCCGGAGCACGCGGCACTGAAGGCCGCCTACTTGCAGAAGTTTCCCGAGGCCGCCGATCTCTTTCAGTTGGGCGACTTCTCGATCGTGGCGATCGAGCCCGAGTCGGCCCGGTTCGTGGCCGGGTTCGCCCGCGCGATGACGCTGTCGCCGGAATCGCTCACCAGCGCATTCCAAGCACCGCCGATGTCATGACCGCGTGCTGATTTCCTGCGACGGTGGCGGTCTTTCCAAACCCCCTGACGCGGTCGGGTCTGCGGGGTATATTCCAGGCATCAGGGCGGCGTAGCTCAGTTGGTTAGAGCACCGGCTTCATAAGCCGGGTGTCGCCGGTTCAAGTCCGGCCGCCGCTAGTACCTTTGGATAACCGTTCGGTCCCCGACGGTTGACGAGGGTTTTTCGAATCGACCGGGGTCGTGGCTCCGCCGCCCCGCGACGGGCCATTGGGTCCGGTC
>CAIKWU010000096.1 GCA_903831155.1 uncultured Planctomycetaceae bacterium
CGACGCATGAAGAGCCCGAGGTACGAGGCGATCCGGTCACGAAACTGCAGCTCGAGCGTGCGGCCCACGACGGAGTCGGTGCGGATCGTGAGCCGCTGAATGGCAACCTGCATCTGGCCCTGCGAATCCACAAGCTTGGCGACGGTCTGCTCGGTCACCCGCTGAGCCGCCGCGAGCTGCGACACATCGCCGCAAAGCGACTCGAGCCGGGCCTCCGTCCGTGTTTGAGCCGCCGCGAGCTGCGACACATCACCGCAGAGCGCTTCGAGCCGGGCTTCCGTTCGCGATTGGGCCTCGGCAAGCTGCTCCACCCTGGCTTCCGTGCGCGTCTGTGCCTCGGCGAGCTGCTCCACCCTGGCTTCCGTGCGCGTCTGTGCCTCGGCAAGCTGCTCGACCCTGGCTTCCGTGCGGCCCTGGGCCTCGGCCAGCGTGGCCAGGCCTCGGTCGAGCCGGGAAACATTCTCGTCGATGGAGTCGCGTAGGCCCCGGAAGTCATCTCGCGTGACGGTGTCACGGAGCTCCTCATACACCGCCGCAAACGTCCGCGCCAGCGACCGAGCCGCAGCATCGCCAAGCGGCTGCTTCAACTCGTCGAAGATCTGCTGGGTATCCATCTCGCGACCTCCTCGGGGCAGACCGTGGGGACATGGTCACCGGGCAGGAATGATACATCCGTACAGTCTTTTGTCAAGCCTCGCCGAACACGCGCACGCACCGCGCAGGACTGCTGGCCGTGCCGCACGCCGACCAGCACCCGTTTGGGTGACGTGACGAGCGCCTGGATCGGACTGCGGCACTTTCGTCGTGCGCGACTACACTTTCAGAGGAAGTGCACCCACTCCCGGCACCCCATGCCCGCGTCGTTCACTCTCCTCGCCAGTTCCCGCGTCGTCGCTTGGGCGTCACTGCTCGCCGTCGTCGCCACCGCGACGATCGCCGCGGCCCAGGCGCCGACGCCCGCGGGCCTGGCCGCCACGCTCGCCGCCGAGAACCGCGACATGCTCGTCGCCGACGTCGCCCGACGGGGTGATCCGGCCCGGGGCTCCACGATCTTCCACACGCGGCACCTCACCTGCGTGCAGTGCCACGTGTCGGGCACCGGGCCGTCGCCGCTCGGGCCGAATCTCGCCGCGATGCCGCCGGGCGTGTCGCGGGAAAAGCTCGTCGCGCATCTCGTGGAATCGATCCTCGACCCGTCGGCGGTGATCCGGCCGGAGCATCGCGGCGTGACGATCGTCACCGACGAGGGCAGGAGCCTGACGGGCCTGATCGCCCGCGAGACCGACGAGGAACTCGTGCTCCGCGATGCCGCGACCGGCGGCGGCGAGACGGCCGTGCCGAAGAACACGATCGACGAGCGGGTGCCGTCGGCGCAGTCGCTCATGCCGGCGGGGCTCCCCAACCTGCTCCGCGATCGCGGGGAGTTTCTCGATCTCGTCCGCTACCTCGCCGAGGTGGCGGCGGGCGGCGCGGAGCGTGCAGCAGCCCTGCCCCCCGATCCCGCCGTGCTCGCCGTGCAGGGCCCGGCCGCCTACGAGGCCGACATCGACCACGCGGCCTTCCTCCGCGACTGGCGAAGCCCGAAGAGGGCCCGGGCCGCATTCGCCCGCGGCGAGGCGATCTACGGCCGCGTGTGCGCCAACTGCCACGGCACGCTCGACGCCCCAGGCTCGCTGCCCACGGCCCTGCGATTCGCCGAGGGGAAGTTCAGGCACGGCGGCGACCCGCACGCGATGTACCGCACGCTGACAAGCGGCAACGGCCTCATGGTGGCGCAGACGTGGATGGTGCCGTCGCAGAAGTACGACGTGATCCACTACATCCGCGAGACCTTCCTCAAGGACCGCAACGCGGCCTTCTACACCGCCATCACACC
>CAIKWU010000097.1 GCA_903831155.1 uncultured Planctomycetaceae bacterium
GCATGGCCATCATGCGCCACGCACCGCGCCCACCGCGGCTGCACCGACCTTCCAGCGATTCGCCCATGCCCACGACCGACCCTCACGACGAACTCGAACGGCTCATCGCCGCCGCGGCCCGCTTCCTGCCGCCGCAGGGGCCGATCGACTCGTTCGTCGCGGTGAATCCACTGCAGGGATTCGAGCAGCTGCCGTTCGAGGAGGCCGTGGTGCGGGCGGCACGGCTGTACCGCGCCCAGCCGTTCCTTCCCGAGGCGACGTATCGGGAGGAGCTGGCCCGCGGGAGGATCCGCGTGGCGGATGTCGAGGCGGTGCTCGCCACGGATCTCGGTGACCGGGCTGCGAAGCCGCTCGCCGGCGGCCGCACGACCCTCGGCCAGTTGCAACGGCAGCTGCTGCTTCACGGCGTGAAGCTCGAGAGCGACTCCGCCGTCCGCTGGACGCTCACCGAGAGCGATGCGATCGAGCGGCTCCGCGACGACCTCGAACCCCACGTGCGGGCGCGGCTGCTCGAGTCGTCGATCGCGGCCGGCCCGGCGGAGGCCGATCGTGGCCGCGATGCCCGGGTGGCGAGCGAGCTCTGGCATGCCTGCGTCGAGGTCACCGCCGCCAACCGGCCCGCGGTCGTCCACGTGCAACCACCCATCAGGCATAGGGATCTGATCGTCGCGATCGAGCCCGCGCTCGACACCGATGTCGACGTTCATCCCCTCCTCATCCGGATGGTGGCCGCCTACCTCGATCAGGGCGTGGCAGCCTGGCCGATGCCCCACCGAAACCTCGGCATGCTGGCCGCCGTGGCGGGGGTCTATGCCGGTCGGCTCGGACCGGTCGAACCATGGAGCCGGCGGCTGCCGCAGCGGCTGCGGGCGATCCGCGCCGCGTTCGACGGCACGACGCGCAGCAGGGCCGTGGCCCTCGACGTGATCGCCGAGGAACTTACCCACCTCGGCGTGCCGGAGTCGGCCTGGCCGGAGTATCTGACCGAGACGCTGGTGGCCCTGCGGGGATGGGCGGGGATGATCCGGCAGCTTGAGGATCGTCCCGATCGCGCTCCCGTGCAGCCGCTCCCCGTGCGGCTGATCGACTTCCTCGCGCTTCGCCTCGTGCTCGATCGGCAGGCCGCCACCTGGGCCGCGGAGCAGCTCGGCCATCGCGGCGACGAACGGGGCCGACCGGCCGGGGAACTGCTCGGCGGACTCTGGAACGAGCTTCGCGACCGCCATCCGCCGCGGCGTGGTCCCGGCAGCCTGTCGCGGGCGTTCCTCCTGCACCAGGTGTCGCAGCTCCTCGGGCTCTCGGCGGCCGACATCCACG
Source organism: uncultured Planctomycetaceae bacterium (assembly GCA_903831155.1). Classification (GTDB taxonomy): domain Bacteria; phylum Planctomycetota; class Planctomycetia; order Pirellulales; family UBA1268; genus QWPN01. Next base: position 1,318 of record CAIKWU010000097.1, read on the forward strand.
CGCTCGCCGAAAACGAGGTGCTGGCTCTCGAGCACGACATCGCGGCGTTCGACCCGATCGCCCGCCGCCGGCTCTTTCATCTCGCCTACGAGCGGCGGCACCGCATCGAGGTGCTCGACGCCCTGGCGGCCCACCGCCATCGCCCGCGGCCCGCGGCCGCTCCCGGCCGCGTTCAGGCCGTGTTCTGCATCGACGACCGCTGCGAGTCGTTCCGACGCGGGCTGGAGGAGCTGTCTCCCGAGGTGACGACCTTCGGCGCCGCAGGCTTCTTCTCGGTGCCGATGTACTTCCACGGAATCGACGACTGGCATGCGGTGCCGCTGTGCCCGATCGTGATTCGGCCCGGCCACACCGTGACCGAGGTGCCGGAGGAGCGGGCGCTCGCCGACCACCGCCTCCGGCAGGCGATCCGCCGGACGCTCGGGCGGCTGCAGGGGGGCGTCACCCAGGGCAGCCAGTCGCTTCTCCGCGGCGGCCTGCTGACGTCGGTCGGCGGGGCGATCGCGGCGATCCCGCTCGTGGCCCGGGTCGCCTTCCCCAGGCTCACGTCGCACCTCACCGCCCGCGCCGCCGAGCTGGGGCGGCGGCGGATCGCCACGCGGCTGGAGCTCGCGAGGCACGGCACGGGCCGCCTGCCCGACGGCACGCTCCCGGGGTTCGACGTCGACGAGATGGCAGGGATCGTCCGCCGCCTGCTCCAGGACATCGGGCTCACGAGCGGCTTCTCGCGGATCGTCGCGATCGTCGGCCACGGCTCCACGAGCCTCAACAACCCGCACGAGAGCGCCTACGACTGCGGCGCCTGCGGCGGCGGCCGCGGCGGCCCCAACGCCCGCGCGTTCGCCCTGATGGCGAACGACCCCGCGGTGCGCGAGGTCCTCGCCCGCACGGGCTTCCACGTGCCGGCCGACGTGGTGTTCGTGGCGGGGATGCAGGACACCTGCACCAGTTCGATCACGTGGTACGACCTCGAGCGGATCCCCTCCGGCCACCGGGACGAGTTCGAAGCGTTTCGCCGGCTCTGCGTGGAGGCGGGGAGGCTCGACGCCCAGGAGCGCTGCCGGCGGTTCGATTCGGTCCCGACCGATGTGACCGCGGGCGAGGCCCTGCGGAGGGTGCAGGGCCGGGCGGCCGACCTCGCGCAGGTGCGGCCCGAGTACGGCCACGCCAGCAACGCCGTCTGTGTCGTGGGCCGGCGCGACCTCACCCGCGGCCTGTTCCTCGACCGCCGCTCGTTCCTGGTGTCCTACGACGCCGACGCCGACCACGACGGCGCGATCCTCGAGCGGACGCTCGCCGCCGTCGGTCCGGTGTGCGGCGGCATCAACCTCGCCTACATGTTCTCGCGGGTCGATCCGAGCGTCTACGGCGCCGGCACGAAGCTCCCCCACAACATCACCGGCCTGATCGGCGTGATGGACGGCCACGCGAGCGACCTGCGGACGGGCCTTCCGTTCCAGGGGGTCGACATCCACGAGCCGGTCAGGCTCGTGATGGTCGTCGAGGCTCCCCGTGACCGGATCGTCGGCGTCCTGGAGCGGCTTCCCGCCGTGAAGAACCTGATGGTGCGGCGGTGGATCCAGCTCATCGCGCTCGATCCCGGCAGCGGCGACCTCGCCATCCAGGATTCCCGCGACGACGCCCTCGCCTTCACGCCCTACACGCCGGAGTCCGACTCGATCCCGACGGTCGCGTCCTCCGTCGCCTGGTACCGAGGACACCGGGGCAACGTCCCTCCGGCGAGCCTGCTCGCGGGCGTGCCGGCCGGTCGGCGGGAGGCGCTCCCACGATGATCCTCGACACCCTCACCGCCGATCCCGTGTCGGCACTCGTCGCCTGGCAGCTCGTCGCCCCGGCGTCGGCCCTCGTGGCCATCGGCCTGCCGTCGCTGCTCGGCCGGCCGCTCTCCGAGCGGGCGACGACCCGGCTCGTCGCCGCGGCGTTCTCGTCGTGCTTCATCGCCGCCCTCGCGGTGCTGGTGGTGCTGGCCAACCGCGGATTCGCGGCCCAGATCGTGCACCTCGGCCGGCTCTTCGAGGTCGGGCACCACTCCGCCACCATCGACCTCGTCGCCGACGGCCTCTCGGTGCCCTACGTCTGCTTCTCCACCGGCCTCTGCGGCCTGGTCAACGCCTTCGCCGGGAAATACCTCCACCGTGAGCCGGGCTTCACGCGATTCTTCATCCTGCTCGCCCTCTTCGGCACCGGCATGAACCTGATGGTGCTCTCGGGCAGCATCGACGTCCTGTTCGCGGGCTGGGAGTTCCTCGGCGTCTCGTCGGCGCTCCTCATCGGCTTCTTTCACGAACGGCGTAACGCGGTCGACGCCGCCCTGCGGGCCTTCATCACCTACCGCGTCTGCGACGTGGGCCTGTTCGGGGCGAGCGTCGTGATCCACCGGGCCACCGGCACCGGCGATTTCGCCACGCTGTTCACCGGCACCTGGCCGCATGCCACCTGCCTCGTGCCCGGGCCGACGGCGGTGGCGGTCACGCTGCTGATCGTCTTCGCGGCCCTCGGCAAGAGCGCCCAGGTGCCGTTCTCAGGCTGGCTGCCGCGGGCCATGGAGGGCCCCACGCCATCGAGCGCGATCTTCTACGGCGCCCTCTCGATCCACGCGGGTGCCTACGTCCTCCTCCGCTGCGAGTCGCTGCTCGATGCCGCCCCGCTCACCGCCTGGCTGCTCGTCCTCATCGGGGTCGGGACCGCGCTGCACGCCTCGGCCGTCGGCAGCGTGCAGACCGACCTCAAGAGCATGCTCGCCTACGCGTCGATGACACAGGCCGGCATCATCCTCGCGGAGATTGGCCTCGGCTTCCGGGTGCTGCCGCTGGTCCACGTGGTCAGCCACGCGATCTTCCGCAGCCTCCAGATCCTCCGCTCGCCGTCGGCGATGCACGATCGCCACGCCCTGGCCGCCGCGCTCGGGGGGCATCCGGGCCAGTCGTCGTGGTCGCTCGTCCGACTGCTGCCCCGTGGGCTCTCCCGCCACCTCTACCACCTCGCTCTCGAGCGCGGCTTCGAGGAGACGGTCGTCTCCCGACTCGTGGTGCGGCCGCTGCTGGCGGTGCTCACGGCCGCCGATCGGCTCGAGCGCCGCTGGATCGCCACCCTTGGCCGCGACGACCGGCGGCGGCCGGACGCGAACGGAGGGATGCCATGATCACCGCTCCGGGCGTTTCCCTCGCCGCCGTGACGACCTGCGTCGCCGCGCCGCTCGTCGGCGCGGTGGTCCTGCGGTTCACGGAACGCCGCATCTCGCCGCGGCCCGTGGCGATCGCGGCGATCGGGGTCTCGCTGGCAGCGGCGGTCGTGACCGCCGCCGGATGGCACCTTGGCGACGGCCGCCCGGCCTGCTTCGGCCACCGGCTCGCCGGCGGCGATCTCGTGCTCGTCGACGGCCTGACCTCGCTGCTTCTCCCCTACGTGGCCGTGGTCGATCTCGCGATCGTGCTCGTCGCCCCGCGTCGGGCATTCGCGTCGGACGGCGTGCGGCGGCTCCTCGCGGGCGCGGCGGTCACCTTCGCCACGCTCGTCACCGCACATCCGGCGGCGCTCGCCGTTCTGTGGGCGGTGTCGGTCGTCGCCACCACCTCCACGATCCGCGGCACCGTCGGCGGCCGGGCCACGGCCCGCGTCTACGGCTCGATGATGGCGGTGGCGATCGTCTGCATGGCCGTCGGTGCAGCGCTCCTCGTCGCCGACCCGCCATGGGTCGCCGGCAGTGGCACGAAGGGGGCCGCCGGCGGCTGGCTGGTGGCGCTCGCGGTGATGATCCGCAAGGGGCTGATTCCCTTCCACTCCTGGTATCCGGCTCTTTTTTCCGGGGCCTCGCTCGCCACGGCCCTGGTGGTGACGATGCCCCAGGTGGCCACCTACACCGCCGCCCGGCTGCTGGTCGGCCATGCCGACGGTGTGCCCCACGAGCTCGTCGTGCTCGCCAACGCCGCCCTGCTCACCGCCGCCTACGGTGCGGCACTTGCCGTCGTGCAGCGGGACGTCCGCGGGCTCGTGGGCATGCTCGCCATGAGCCAGTCGGCGATGGTGTTCGCGGGGCTCTCGGGGACCGTTCCAACCGAGCTCTGCGGCGCCCTCGCCGTGTGGGTGTCGAGCGGCCTGGCGCTGACGGGGATCGGGCTCGTGACGTGGGCGCTCGAGAGCCGCGGCGGCCAGATCTCGATCGAGACGCTGCAGGGGAGGTTCGCCGACGCCCCGGCATTGGCCGCCTTCTTCCTGCTCTTCGGCCTCGCGGCGATCGGCTTTCCGGGTACGCTCTCGTTCGTGGCAGACGACCTGATCATCGCGGGCAGCCTCGACGACCACGTGCACGCGGGCATCCTCGTGATCGTGACCACCGTGTTCGCGGCGATCGCCGTCATGCGGGGCTGGTTTCGGGTCTTCGGGGGTCCGGTGACGGTCGACGCCCCGAGGCATGCGATCCTGCTTCGTGAGCGGGTCGCCTTCACGGGTCTGCTCGCGATTCTCTTCGGTCTCGGCCTCTGGCCCGGGCCCTTCGTCCACTCGCTCGAAAAGGTCGCGGCCTCGCTCCTCGCGTCGCGGCAGCACCACGAATCGCCACTCGCTCCCGGAGACCACCCATGAACGCGCCCGAGACCGTCGCCGGCATGCCCGCCGGCGAGATCCCCCGCGGCCGCTGGCCGGAGTGCCTGGGCTCCACGCGGGCCGACGCCACCAGCGGCTTCCTGGTGTTCCTGATCGCGCTGCCGCTCTGCCTGGGTATCGCGCTGGCCAGCGGCTTTCCGCCGATCGCCGGCGTGTTCACGGCCGCGATCGGGGCGATCGTCACCACCTTCATCAGCAACTCGGAGCTCACGATCAAGGGGCCGGCGGCCGGCATGATCGTGATCGTGCTCGGCGCGATGCAGTCGTTCGGCTACACGGCCGGTGCCGATCCCGAGGCCGACCTGCGTGCCTACCGGATGGCGATCGCCGTGGGAGTCGTCGCGGGCGTGGTGCAGGTCGCCTTCGGGCTCCTGCGAGCCGGTGCCCTGAGCGAGTTCTTCCCCACCGCGGTCGTCCACGGCATGCTCGCCGCCATCGGCTTCATCATCTGTCTCAAGCAGCTGCCGGTGGTCTTCGGGCAGAGGGCGACCGGCGAGCCGCTCGAGATTCTCAGCGAACTGCCCGACAAGCTGTTCCATCTCAACCCCGCAATCACCACGATCGGCGTCGTGAGCCTGACGATCCTCTTTGGCTGGCCCGCGATCCGCGGCCGCCTGCGGCCCACGTGGCTGCGCTACATCCCGGCACAACTGCTGGTGCTCGCGGCCGCCATCCCGCTCGGCCGCTGGTTCGACCTCGCCCACGACCACTATTACCGGTTCGCCGGCCACCGCTACGAGGTGAGCGAGTCGTTTCTCGTCGATGTGCCGGGCAACCTGCTTGCCGCCATGACCACGCCCGACTTCGGAGTCTTCACGCGCTCCGAAACCCTCCTGTCGTCGCTGTGGTGGGTGATGATGTTCGCCCTCGTGGGCAGTGTCGAATCGCTGCTCTCCGCGAGGGCCATCGACCTGCTCGACCCCTGGAAGCGGAAGACCGACATGAGCCGCGACCTGCTGGCGGTGGGCGTGGCGAACGTCGCCGCGGCGGCGGTCGGAGGCCTGCCGATGATCTCGGAGATCGTCCGCAGCAAGGCGAACGTCGACAACGGGGCCCGCACCCGCTACGCCGACTTCTGGCACGGCGTGTTCCTGCTGGCCGCGGTGGTACTCGCCCCCGGCCTGATCCACATGATCCCGCTCTCGGCCCTGGCCGCGATGCTCGTCTACACGGGCTTCCGGCTCGCGTCGCCACGGGAGTTCATCAACGTCTTCCAGATTGGCTCCGAGCAACTGCTGATCTTCGTGGCCACGATCGTGGGTGTGCTCGCCACCGACCTGCTCGTCGGCGTGGGCATCGGCATCCTGCTGAAGTTCATCGTCCACGCAATCAATGGGGTGCCGCTGGGGTCGTTCTTCAAGCCGTTCCTGAAGGTATCGACGGTGGACGACCAGACGGTGCAGATCGACGCGTGCGGTTCGGCGGTGTTCAGCAACTGGATCCCGTTCCGCCGCCAGATCGAGCAGCTCGGACTCGTCCAGCACAACAACGTGATCGTCAACCTCGCCGGGGCTGACGTCGTGGATCACAGCGTGATGTCGAAGCTCCACGAGCTGGCACTCGACTTCGAGCAGGCGGGACTGAGGCTCGACGTGGTGGGGCTCGGCGGCCACCGGCAGCTCTCCGCGCATCCCTACGCCACCCGCAAGCGGGTCACCGTGCAGATGCGGCGAATCACCGTCGTCGGCCCAGCCGCGGCGGAAGCGGCCCTCGTCGAGATGGTTCGCGGCCGTGGCGCCTCGGGCTTCACGGCGGTCCCGTGTCACGGCGGCGGCCGTCGCGGCGCCGACGGCAGCGGCCGGCCGCTGGTGCGGTTCGAGACGATCGTGCCGGCCGATGTCGCGGGCATCATCCTCGACGACCTCAAGGGGCCGAGATTCGCAGACGAACGAATGACGGCCTGGATCGAGCCGGTCGACGTGCTGAGGCTGGAGCAGTTCTAGACACACGGCTGCCGGGGCCTCCCTGCCCCCGGCAGCCTTGACCCCGGCGTGGCGAAGCCAAGGTTCGCCGAGCCCGGGGCTCGCCCTCCAGGCTCGCGACACGGCTGCCGGGGCCTCCCTGCCCCCGGCAGCCTTGACCCCGGCGTGGCGAAGCCAAGGTTCGCCGAGCCGGGACCTCCCTGCCCAAGGGCCGGCATGGGACCCGGCGAGGGGCTACCCGTGCCCCGTCGCCGGACGTTCGCGGCGGGCATCCTGCCCGCCGCTCACTGCATGTCCGCTGCGCTTCGCCATCCTGGCTGCGCTTGCTCCCATAGCCCGGCTCTCGGGGCACGGGCAGCCCCTCGACCTGCGAACCGCGTCAGGAACGGAGCTGAGCTGGCTACGATGACCGTATGTCCACGCTCGTTCGCCAGCGGCTCTGCATCACCGGCGTCGTGCAGGGCGTGGGCTTCCGGCCCTTTCTCTGGCGACGGGCCACCCGGCTCGGCCTGACCGGCTGGGTCGAGAACGGTCCCGGCGGTGTGACGGCGGAGATCGAAGGGCCTGAGAGTGCCGTGGCGGCGTTCGTCGACGGCCTTGCCGCCGCTGCGCCGCCGCTGGCCCGGATCGAACACGTCGCCGTCGAACGTGTGCCGTGCGCGACGCCGCCAGCCACGGGCTTCGTGATCCTCGAAAGCGGGAGGGCCGCCGCGATGCGGTCGTCGCTCGTGCCCCCCGACGTCGCGGCCTGCCCGGCATGCCTCGCCGAGATGACCGATCCAGGTGATCGGCGGTTTGCCCACGCCTTCATCTCCTGCACCGACTGCGGACCGCGGTTCACGATCATCGAGTCGCTCCCCTACGACCGGCAGGCGACCACGATGCGGTCGTTCCCCACGTGCCCGGAGTGCGCGGTGGAGTATCGCGATCCGGCGTCGCGGCGATTCCACTCCCAGACGATCGCCTGCCCGGCGTGTGGACCAGCCGTCTGGTTCGCGCCGACCGGCGATCGGCCCGTGCCCGTGCGCCGCGACGAGGCGACGATCCTCGGCGGGGCCGCGATCGAGGCCGCGCGAAGGCTGCTCCGCGAAGGCGGCATCGTCGCCGTGAAGGGTGTGGGCGGCCTGCATCTCGCCTGCGATGCCACCTCGCCGACAGCCGTTCTCCGCCTGCGGGAGCGGAAGCACCGCCCGCGGAAACCGTTCGCGGTGATGGTGGCCGACGTGCCGGCCGCGCGGGGGCTTGCGGTGGTCGGCGAGCAGGAGCGGCGACTGCTCGAGGGGGCGGAGCGGCCGATCGTGCTGCTCGCACTCGATGCCCGTCAGGCCTCGGCGGTGGCCGACGAGGTGGCCCCCGGCAACGGCTTTCTCGGCGTGATGCTCCCGTCGTCGCCGCTCCACGAGCTGCTCTGTGCCGGCATGCCGCCGCTGGTGATGACGTCCGGAAACCTCGCCGAGGAGCCGATCGCGACCGGCAACCACGAGGCCGTGTCGCGGCTCGGCCCACTCGTCGACGGGTTCCTGCTGCACAACCGCGACATCCGCGTCGCCTGCGACGATTCGGTGGTCAGGTGCGTGGCGGGGCTGCCGCTGCCGATCCGCCGCTCCCGCGGCCACTGCCCGCTGCCGATCCGGCTGCCCACCTCAGGGCCGCCGGTGCTCGCGGTCGGAGGCGAACTCAAGGCGGCGATCTGCGTCGCCGGCCGAACCGAGGCGGTCATGGGCCAGCACGTCGGCGACGTCGGCAGTCTCGAGACGCTCGACGCCCTCGACCACACGGCCGCGCACCTGCTCGCGCTGCTCGACGTCGTGCCCGCTGGCGTCGTCGCCGACCTGCATCCCGGCTACCTCTCCACCCGCTGGGCCCGCGAGTTCGCCGCGGCTCGCGGCCTGCCACTCCTCCAGGTGCAGCACCACGAGGCCCACGTCGCCGCGCTCCTCGCCGAGCACGGGCTCGACCTCGCCGCGGCGGAGGGCACGATCGGCGTCTGCTTCGACGGCACCGGCTACGGTTGCGACGGCACGATCCAAGGAGGCGAGATCATGGTGGTGCGGCACGGTCGCCTCGAGCGGGCCGCGCACCTGCTGCCCTTTCCGCTCCCGGGCGGCGACGCCGCGATCCGGCACCCGTGGCGGACGGCGCTCGCCGTGCTCGGGGCCGCGGGAATCGGCTGGCGGCCCGAGCTGCCGAGCGTGGCCGCCGCGTCGCCGCGCGAACTCGCCATTCTCGCGCGGCAGATCGCCGGTGGCGTCGGGTGCACCATGACCACCAGCATGGGGCGGCTGTTCGACGCGGTGGCGTCGCTCGTCGGCGCCCGTCAATCGATCGACTACGAAGCGGAGGCGGCCCTCGACCTCGAGGCGCTGGCGGCGTCCGCGGCGCCGATGGGCCGGGTGCCCGTGGCGGCGATCGTGGCCACCGATGGTCCGCTCACGATCGACTGGCGGCCGGTCGTCGCGAGGCTCGTGGCGGAGGTCGTGGATGGATCGCCGCGCGAGGCTCTCGCGGGAATGTTTCACGACGCCGTCGTGCGACTCGTGGTCGATGCCTGCGTGGCCCTTCGAGACCGCGGCGCCACGGGCCCCGTCGGCCTCACGGGCGGCGTCTTTCAGAACGCCCTGCTCGTGGAGCGATGCCTCGCCGCCCTGCACTCGGCAGGGTTCGACGTGCTGCTGCACCATGCCGTGCCCCCGAACGACGGCGGCCTCGCCCTGGGGCAGGTGTCCCTCGCGCGGGACATCCTCTCGGCATCGTGACGATGCCCGGTCCCTGGAGCCGCATGGCCCCGGCGATGAACCTGACAGTCCGGGCGCCGCGTGGTATCCTCCCCGCCCATGAGCACCACACAAACGGCTTCCCCCGCCCCGCTGGCCATGACCCGCCTGGGCGTGATGATGTTCCTCGAGTTCTTCCTCTGGGGCAGCTGGATGGTGCCCATGGGGAAGTATCTCTCGTCGATCTTCACGGGCCGTGAGGATCTGGGCTCGATCATCGGCAACGCCTACGGCACGGGCTCGCTGGCGGCGATCGTGGCGCCCCTCTTCGTCGGCCTCGTGGCCGATCGCTTCCTGCCCGGGCAGGTCGTGCTCGGCGTGCTCCACCTCGTCGGCGCCGGCCTGCTCTATGGCGTGGCCCGCGCGAGTGATCCCGCGACCTTCTACTGGCTCCTCCTCGCCTCCGGCCTCTGCTACATGCCGACGCTGGCGCTCGTGAACTCCGTGAGTTTCGACCATCTCTCCGAGCCGCGGCGGCAGTTCCCGCTGGTCCGCGTGTGGGGAACCATCGGCTGGATCGCGGCGGGCATCACGGTGGGGTCGCTCCTGCCCCGCGTGCTCGCCTCGGGCGGGCTGCCCGGCGGCATCGCAGAACTGCTGCAGGGCGATGCGTCGGGCAACGATGCAGGCAAGACGAACCTGCCGTTCCTGCTGGCGGCGGCCACGTCGGCCATCCTGGGCGTCTACTCCTTCACGCTTCCGCACTGCCCGCCGAAGGCCAAGGGGCAGCCCATCAGCGTGGCCAAACTCCTCGGGCTCGACGCCGTCAGCCTGCTCAAGTCGCCGTCGTTCGCGATCTTCGCGCTCGCGAGCTTCCTCGTCTGCATCCCGCTGGCCGTCTATTACGCCAAGGCCAATGAATACATCAGCGACATGGGCATCCAGAAGATGCTCGGGCTGGGCAGCGAGACGGTGATGACGTTCGGCCAGATGAGCGAGATCGGCTTCATGCTGCTGATGCCGCTCCTGCTCGCGAGGTTCGGCGTGAAGACCATGCTGATCGGCGGCATGCTGGCCTGGGTGGCCCGCTACCTCCTGTTCGCGGCCGGGGCGGGTTCGGCCTGGATGCTGGTGCTGGCGGTGGTGCTCCACGGCATCTGCTACGACTTCTTCTTCGTGACCGGCCAACTCTACACCGACCACGTCGCACCCCGCGAACTGCGGGCCAGCGCCCAGGGGTTGATCGCCCTGCTCACCTACGGCGCGGGCATGTTCGTCGGAAACCTCGCCTTCCCGAGGGTGGCCGAAGCCCTCACCACGGAGGCGGGCGTGTTTCCGTGGAAGCCCTTCTGGTTCACGTTCGCGGCCGCCGCCGCGGCGGTGATGGTGCTCTTCGCGATCGCCTTCCGCGATCGCGTGAAACTCGGCTCCGGCGATCACGCCTGACCGGCCCGGCGGTGGCCTTTCCTCGCAGCCGTTGTTCGTCGTTGCGCGAGTGCTTGCCTTCGACCGCGAACGACGGTGGTGTCGCACTCGACCCCCGCGCGCCGGTTTGCAAGTAGTTGCGCATCGCTGGGACGAATCGGGCAGAAAAGGGACGAAACGGGCACGGCCGGGCCGTTGACGCTTCACGGCGCCTGTGCGAGAACGCGATTCGAGAGGGGTGTTCCAGGCGGAGTCCGGGGAATGCCCGATTTTTTCGGTGACCACGTTCACGTTTTCGACACGCTTGATCACGTACGGAGATTCGCTTCCATGATGTGCCGTTCCATCGTGACGATCCTGGCGCTGCTGGGGCTTGCGGCCGCCGCGGGCACGGGCCATGCCGCCTCCACGTGGCAGAGCAACCCGACCGATCAGGGCGTGCTCGTCTCCATCCTCGGCTCGGGCTCCAACTGGACGACCTCGCAGCCGCTCCGCGACGGCGACATGGTGCGGATCACCGGCACCTGGGGCGGTGCGAACATGGGCTCCGCGAACACGTATTACTACGCCGTCGGTGACGGAGCGACCTCGGGAACTTTCTCGCGATTCTCGCAGTCGCCGGGAGCCACGACGTTCACGCCGAGTACTGCGGCGAACAACCCCGTCCCCACCATCAAGGTGCCCACGTGGTACACGTCGGGCAACTGGGCGGGCGGCGTGCCCAACGGCGTGGGCGTTGCGGCGGTGATCGCCACGAATACCTCCACCTGGGCCGTGGCCCTCGACCGCAACGTCACCCTCGGCTCGCTCACGGTCGACACATCGGTCGTGAGTTCGATCACCAATGTGTCGGGCACCACCACCTTCCCGTTCACCCAGGCGGGCCTGAGCCTACTCGCCACCACCCGCAGCGCCGGCCCGGTGTCGACCCTGACGTTCGCCACGGCCGCGGGCACGCCGACCGTGACCGTTTTCGGCGGCAATGCATTCTCGTTTAGCGAGGACGTGCTCACCGGGGCCACGCCCGGCAACGCGAGCGGCAAGCTTCTCATCGAGGGCACACAGGGCCTCGTGATCGACAACCAGAACCCGGTGCAGCCGCCGATCGTGATCACCACCGGCACCGTCTACGCGCCCGGCGCGGTGCGGTTCGGCTTCGGCCTCAACTGGACGCGGTTCAGTGGCGACCTCACCCTCGAGAAGGGCGTGTTTCAGCCTCTGGCCGGCGGCTCCCTCAACAACAACCTCAGTGCGCTGCCACTCAAGAACAAGGTGATCCTCGGCACCGGCACCAACACCGCCCGAATCGACATCGTCAACTCTGCGGCCCGGCCGGTCATCCGCGGCCTCGAGAGCACGAGCCCGAATGCCTCGGTCGTGAACACGACCGGCACCAACTCCGAGGCGATGGAGGTCGGCTCCTACGGACAGGCGTCGGATGTCTACACCTTCGCCGGCAACATCGGCGCGACGGGCACGACGGCTTCGAACGCCGTGCGGTTCTTCAAGGACGGGCCCGGCACGCAGTATCTGACCGGCACCAACGAGATGAACGCCTTCGTCGTCAACACGGTGCTCGTGGGCGTGAACGGCGGCAAGCTCTCCCTCGGCACGACCGGCCAGATGGGCTCGCTCGTCAGCGGCGTCTACACGACCAACACCAACGCCTACTTCGCCATCAAGAACGGCGAGTTCGCGATCTCGGGCACGAGCGTGGCCGCGCCGCGGGCCCAGACCTACTCCGGTGCCCTGCTCTTCGGCGTAATCGCGCCGAACACGACGGCCGCTGATGCCAACCAATCGAGCCGCAGCAGCGGCCTCAACACCTTCACCGTCGAGGCTGATCCCTCCCAGCCGGCCACGCTGACCTTCGGCTCGGTCCGCCCCCGCAACTTCGTGGTCACAAGCGGCACGACGCCGAACCTCAACGGCGCCACGATGCTCTACCGCGGCACCAACCTCGGTTCGGGCACCGGCGTCGCCGGAGCGGCCTCGATCGTGTTCACGACGGTCCCCGCGACGGGCACGGCGGGCTATCTCAATGCGGTGAGCGGCAGCACGGCCGCCCTCGGCACGCCGCAGGCTCCCGTCCTCAAGGGCGCCCTGGCCGACACCTCGGCCACCGGCAATGGCGCCGGCTTCGCGACCTACCAGGCCTCGACCGGCGTGCGGTTGCTCAACCCCACCACGGAGCAGACCGCCGTGACCACGGGCGCCGGCTACGACGCGGCTTCCACGAACGACAACATCCGTCTCGACCTCGCCGCCAACGAGGCGATCACGGGTCACTCGAGCAACACGCTTCAGATTGCCAACGCGAGCGGGGCCTCGCGGACCGTCACCAACGCCGGCACCGGCCTCTATGCCGCCAACGGCCTGCTCTTCAGCGGTGCCGATCCGATCGTGCTCACGGGCGGCCAGATCACGGGCGTGGCCGGCACGAACGCTGAAGATGTGGTCATCCACTCGATCAACACCGGCGGCGTCACGATTCAGACGCCGGTGACCAACACGGGCACCAGCACGCCGTCCCGTCCCGGCTGGATCGTCTACAACGGCCCCGGCAACTTCCGGCTCGAGGGCGCCCAGACGCTCGGTCAGCAGGTCGTCGGATCGGGCACGTTCTTCGGCGGCATTTCGTTCAACGGCACCGGCACCACCACGATCGCTGCCCCGATCGTGAGCAGTTCCAACTTCTTCGTGAACAAGGGCACGGTGAAGCTCGACACGGGCGCCTCGTGGACCAACACGCCGCGTCTTCAGGTCGCCGGCGGTGCGACGTTCGACCTCAACGGCATCACCGCCACGGGCTCCACGAACCGCTTTTCCGACATCGCCCCGGACTGGCAGGTGAGCGGTGCGGCGGCCGGCTAC
>CAIKWU010000098.1 GCA_903831155.1 uncultured Planctomycetaceae bacterium
CCACGTGGACCTTCCTGACGGGCAGCACGCCCACGGGCGGCACGATCTACGACTTCGAGTGGGATCAAACGTCTCAGACGCTGGCGGTCGTGGACTACACCAACCGTAACGTCTCGATCTTCTCGACCGCCGTGCCCGAACCTTCCACCGCGGTGGTGGTGGCCATGTCCAGCGTCGGCCTCGCGGCGATGATGCTTCGCCGCCGTCGCCAGTCGCGGGAGTCGTAAACCACGACTGGGCGGTGAACAACTGCCCGTTGCCCGCGGCGGCGACCGATCAGTCGCGGCCGCGGGCACTGCGCCGGGCGAGCGTCCGCGATGGCAGCTCGCCGACGTGGCGGCGATACTCCTCGGCGAACCGACCGAGATGGGTGTAGCCGACGGCAGACGCGACCCCGGCGACGCTGAGATCCTTCGTGGGGCCGGCGAGCATCGTGCAGGCCCGGTCGAGCCGCACGCGTCGCAGGTAGTCGACCGGCGTGCAGCCGGTGCGGAGAAAGGCCCGCTCCACCGTTCGCCGCGACACGCCGGCCAGCGTCGCGAGCTCGGCAATGCGAACCCGCCGGTGCGCCTGGCTGGCAAGCCAGTGCTTGAGCGATTCCACGTCGCAGCCGACGCCCTCGCGGGGCACCGCCGAGGCGGCGCGTGCAAGGAGGCCGACCACCTCCGCCTCGAGCCGCCGGACGGCGTCGGGCAGGCGGGCGAGACGATCGCGGGCGGAGAATCGCTGCAGGGCGACGAGCGTGCGGCTTCGGTCCGCGGCTTTCGCGAGCTGCACGGCCAGCCGCACGAGCGACGTTGCTTGGGCCGCGGCGATCGACGCATGCCGTTGCAGCGGCGTCTCCGCTCCGGCAGTCGCGGCCAGAAGAGCGGCCGGGATGTCGATGACGAGGCAGCGGATGGGCGAGGGCTCGAACACGAACGTCCGCGTCGGCCCGCGGAGGAGCGGACGCTCGGCCGAAGCGGTCAGGTCGACGCCGTCGGCGACCAGGTGGATGTCGCCCTCGAACGGCACGTAGAGGGCATATTCCGTGGCCGGTGCCGCCGAGACGACACGAATGCGGCTCGAGCAGGCCACGAACGTGACCGCCACGTGGCCGAGCACCACGCGATTCATCTCGACCGCGTAGTCGTCGGGCCCGAGCACCACGCTCGTGTGCTTCGGCCAGAAGCGGGCGGTCGCGTCCCGGGCCGCGACGAGGCTCCGCGTGTCGAGCGAGGGAAAGCGGCCGAGAAGGGAGCGGACGGTGCGGGGCATGACGCGATTCTCCTCGCTGAACAGGCCCGCCCCAAGGGCGGCCACCCGCCGGCGATGACCCCTCCGGGGCGAATCGCACCACCGGGGCGGAGCGATTCGCCACGCCGCCGTGCGAGGCATGGCGTGAATCGCACCACGGGGCACTCCCGCCACCCGCGGCGAATCGTGCGGCGAAACCCGTGAAATCACCGGTTCCGTGTCGCTCCGCCTGTCGCTTTTTGGATAGCGGCACGATGTTTGCAAGGTCATTCACGAGTGCGGGCGAGGTCGGCGGCCATCCCGCCCGCTTCGCCGGTCCGTCGCCCGCCACGCCTGCCCACCACACGAGGGTTCTCGCCATGTCCAGCCATCACTCGATCCACGCTCAGCCGCAGGTCTCGGGCTTCCGTCGCCAGCGTCACGCGGTCCTGACCGTCGCCGCGATTCTCTCGTGTCTCGTGGCCGCAGATCGCCTCCAGGCGGCGATCGTCTACTTCCCGGTGAGTTCGGGCGGTTCGATCTCGCAATCGGGCACAGGCGGGCCGCAGGTGCTGTTGGCGTTTGGCGACATCAATCTCATCACGGGAACCTTCACCATCGGCACGGACAACGTGAACGCCCCCAGCTTCGGCCTGGGACTGAAGCCCCCAGAAGCCCCTGCTGCGTCCCAGTTCTTCGCCCAGACGAACGATGGTGTGGCGTGGCTGCTCTCCTCGAGCACGATTGCACTGCTCTCGGCAGGTGGCACGGTAGGGACAGGCAGCTACACCAGCAACGATCCCAACTTCGGTGGCGACTGGAAGGCCGGAGTGTCCCCGGGCTACGCCGGCCTCCAGATGACATCCGGCTCCGACACGTTCTACGGGTGGGCGAGCATCACCTACGTCGTCGGCAGCCCGAATCAGGTGACGGTGAACTCGTTCGCCTTCGAGAACCAGCCCAACACGCCGATCACCGTCGCGGCGGTGCCGGAGCCGGGCACAACGCTGGCAGTCGGTGCCTGCACGGTCGGCCTTGCGGCGATCATGCTGCGCCGCAGGATGCCTCATACGAGTCAAACGTGATGCTCGGGCGTCCACAGGTAAAAGCCCAACGCCGTGAGGCGTGGGGCGAATCGCTCCAAGACGCCGTGTCCAGCGTGGTCCGCCCGCGGCCTCACGGCCGGTCGGCTTTCACTCTCCCCGCACTCGAGTGCGAGGATCACGTGTGATCCGTATCAGAACTCGTAGGCCACGCCGGGCTTCACGAGTTCCACGTTCCTGAGTCCCAGGGCCTCGAGCTCGCGGGCGATCTCGTCCGCATACCGGGCCTTGCGGTGGACCACGATCCAGCGGACGTCACGGCGGAGCTTCGCCACCTCCTTCGCGAACGTCGCCGGGCAGTGATGCCCCGTCGTCGTCGCCAGGTCGGCGTGGCGGTTCGGAAAGCTCACCTCGAGAAAGACCGCGTCCAATCGCGGCGCCGAAGCAAGGTGCTCCCAGAGCCGTTCCGTGGGCCCGGTATCGGACGGGAAGGCCACCGCAACCCGGCCGTCGTCGACGAGGAATCCGAGCGTGTCGACGCAGTGCGACACCGGCACGGGCGTGACCGTGAGCCCCGCCCGCACCACCGGCTCGAGCACGCGGAGCGGCGTGCCATGCACGAACCGATCCTCGCCGGTGGAGAGTGCGAAGAAGTCGGGCCAGACGCGGCCGTTGAAGACGTCGCGGTGGATGAAGTCGAGCACGTCCGGCACGGCCAGAAGCTCCACGCACTCGGGGCCGGGCTCGTAGACGTTCTCCAGGAAGATGGGCAGGGTGGCGATGTGGTCGATGTGCTCGTGGGTGAGGAACACGTGCCGCACCCGCTCCTGCCTCCGCAGGTCGGACAACAGCCCCAGCGAACCGGCATCGACGGCCAGGATGTCGTTGACGAGAAACGACACCAGATACTGCGCCTCGGTGGCAGGGAGGCTCGACGGCAGCAGTTCGACCTTCATGCGCCGGGCCCTTTCATACCGCGAAGAAGTCGCGGATCCTGCGGAAGATGTCCTGCGTCTCGGGAGCCGATCGCTCCGCCCCCGCGATCGCCTGCGTCCTCCCGGCGAGCCGCTGCCGGAGCGAATGCCCCAGGCTCTCGACCAGTTCCGGATGGGCCGAGAGGATGCCGCGGAACGGGTCCTTGCCCACCTCGAGGAGGCGGGCCTCCGAGAGCGTGGTGACCGTGGCCACCCGAGGCGCTCCCGTCATCAGCGACATCTCGCCGAAGTAGTCGTCGGGGCCGAGCACGGCGAGCTTCGCCACTGCCAGGTCTCCCTCCCGGGCGGTCACCTCGACGCTGCCCGACATGATCACGAACATGCTGTCGCCGGCATCCCCCTGGCGGATGACCTGCTCGCCGGCCGCGTAGACGCGATCGACGGAGTCGGCCGCGAGGCTGCGGAGGAGCTCCGGGCCGAGCGGCTCGAGCAGGCCCACCCGCTCCAGGCAGTCGATCCGTCGCCGCACGGCTGCGTCGTGGGGCTCCGGCGCTGGAGCCGGAAACTCGGTGAGCCGCACCGCATGGGTGGCCACCGGGATCTCGATCCCCTGGCGGGCGAGGGCGTACCAGATCCGGTCGCGGGCCATGCCGTCGACGCGATCGCGCTTGTCGAACTGGGTGGTGAACAGCCGCACCCAGTGCTCGACTCCCCGCTCCGTGAACGCATTGGTCACCACCGACGGCGCGGGGTGCTCCAGCACGCCGAAGCTTCCCTTCAGCGCCTCGAGAATGATCGACTGCACCCGCTGCGGCGGCACGGCGTAGGGGGTGATGACGAACAGCGAACGCCGCGACCAGGCATCGGGCTTGGTGAAGTTGCGGATCGAAGCCTGGGCGAGTTGGCCGTTCGGAATGATGACGTAGGCCTCGTCGAGCGTGAGCACCTTCGTGGCCCGCCAGTTGATCTCCACCACGCAGCCGATGTGCGCCGGGTTCTGGTCGTACTGGATCCAGTCGCCCACTTCGAAGGGATGCTCGGCGTGGATCGCGAGCCCGGAGAACACGTTGCCGAGCGTGTCCTTCAGGGCGAAGCCGAGGGCCGCCGTCACCAGGGCCGAGCCGGTGAAGAGGTTGCCCGCGTTGACGCCCGACTCGTAGAGGATCGCCACGAAGGCGGCGGCCACGAGCAGCCAGCGAAACACATCGAGGAAGATCGTGGGCCACGGCCTGGCGAACCGCTCCCAGACCGACACCGCCACGATCAGCAGCAGCGACTGCAGGATCGACGCGAGCAGGAAGAACCTGACGCCGTCCACGGCGAGCGTCATGCCGTCGGCCAACTCCGGGAAGAGCAGCGTGGCGAGGAAGGGCAGGGGGGAGAGGCACAGAAGCGTGAGCGGCCACGACGCCAGCCGGCGGCGGCCCGCCGGCAGCGTGGCCCAGGCCACCACGAGGGCGACCACGGCCGCGACCGCCTTGTGGCGGAGTTCCATCTCGGTGGGGTCGCCGATCGCGATCGCCAGCAGGGCGGAAATCTGGAGGCTCATGGGGCGGCGACCGGTGGACGAACTGATGCCATCCGGCGATTGTGGCGGGCCGCGTGGCGGGCGACAAACGAGCGGGGCCGTCTGGATGCCTCCCGACCGGCCGATTCCGGGCCTCGATGGACGCGTTGGGGGGAATGTGCTAGTTTTGCAGGCTTCCCCGACCGGGCGACGGTCGCCAGCCGGGGCAGGTCGGAGGTTTCGCTGGAGCAGGCATGGTCAAGCTGACGGTTCGCGAGCGCGAGAGCATTCAGGAGGCGGTCCGCCGCTTCCGCAAGTTGGTGGAGCGGAGCGGCATCAAGAAGGAGATGCGCCGCCGCGAGTTTTTCGAGAAGCCGAGCGAGACCAAGCGGCGTGCCCGCCTCCGCGCCGAACGCCGCACCAAACGCAACCGCCTCCTCGGCGTGTAGGGACGCAACCGCCTCCTCGGCGTGTGATACGGATCACACGTGATCCGCTCGCGAGTGCGGGGAGCATAAAAGCCGACCGGCCGTGAGGCCGCGGGCTATCCCACGCTGGACACGGCGTCTTGGAGCGATTCGCCCCACGCCTCACGGCGTTGGGCTTGGACCCTGCTCGCAGAAGCCGACCGGCCGTGAGGCCGCGGGCTATCCCACGCTGTGCGAGTTACCGCCAGTCGAGTGCCACGTCGAGCCACGGGGCATCGTGGGTCGGCCAGCCGGTGCTCACCCGATCGACGCCCGTCGCCGCGATCGCCGCCACCGTGTCGAGGCGAATGCCTCCCGAGGCCTCGAGCACCACGCCCGGTGCCCGCTCGTTGCGAAGCGCGACGCATCGCGCCAGTTCCGCCACCGGCATGTTGTCGAGCAGCACGATGTGGGGGCCCGCGTCGAGCACCGGCGCGAGCTGTTCGAACGAGTCGATCTCCACCTCCACCACCATCGCCGCCGCCCGCTCCGGCGGAAACGTCTTGCCGACGAACGCGAGGCTGGTGCGAACCGCCTCCGCCGGCGACACGCCCTCGGCCGCCGCGGCGGCGAGATGGTTGTCCTTGATCAGGATCGCGTCGTAGAGGCCGAGGCGATGGTTCCAGCCGCCGCCCATCCGCACCGAATACTTGTCGAGCAGCCTCCACCCCGGCACGGTCTTGCGGGTGTCGTAGACGCGGCATCGCGTGCCGGCCACGGCCTCGACGAGCCGTCGCACCGCCGTGGCGATGCCCGACATCCGGCCCAGCAGATTCAAGACCGTCCGCTCGGCGGCGAGCACGCTGCGGGTCGGACCGGCGAGCGTGGCCACCGTCTGGCCGGCCGCCACGGTCGCCCCGTCGTCGAGGCAGGGCTCGAACGTGAGCCCGGGATCGGCGACCCCGGCCACCACGGCCGCCGCCGGCAGTCCGGCGATCACGCCCGGCCGGCGGGCCACCACGGCCAGCTCGCTGCGGGCGTCGGGGGCCACGAGCCCGATGCTCGTCCAGTCGCACTCGTGCGCCAGATCCTCCAGGAACCAGTCGCGGGCGAGCCGAGCGACGTGGCCGGCGAGGTGGTCGTCCCACGCGAGCTGGTGAAACTCCGGGGTTGTCGGGGCGGAAGCGGTTCGGGGTGACGGCCTGTTCATGGATCCCTGCCGGATGGGGCGACGGACGAGACGTCGCGTATCCTATCAGGGTGCGTTCGCCCTCCCCGATCACCTCCAGCCACCCGATGTCCGACGACGCGAGCACCGACGGCATCCTGCCGCTGCGGGCCCAACGGGTGCTCGCGGTCACGATCGCCGCCGCGCTGACGGGCATGGCGGCCGGCTTCGTCGCGCTCGGCGGCCTCTCCGGCGGCCTCGTGCCCCACGACGCGCCGCCGGCCCCCTCGGCCCGCTTCAGCGTGAACGTGAACGAGGCGGGCGTCGACGAGCTCGCCGTGTTGCCGGGCCTCGGCCCTGCGACCGCCCGGCGGATCGTCGAGCATCGCCGCGACCACGGCCGCTTCGAGAGCCTCGACGACCTCCTCGACGTGCCGGGCATCGGGCCGGCCACGCTCGAGGAGCTGCGGCCCCACCTCCGTCCGATCCGTCGCCGCGACACCACGCCATGACGCCCGCCTCCGCCGCCCTGCATCCCGGCGTGTTCGAGCTCGTGGCCCCCTACGAGCCGGCGGGCGACCAGCCGGCGGCGATCGAGGCCCTCGTCCGCGGCATTTCCGAGGGGCGTGGCTCGCAGGTGCTGATGGGGGTGACCGGCTCCGGCAAGACGTTCACGATGGCCAACGTGATCGCCCGGGTCGGCCGGCCCACGCTCGTGCTCTCGCACAACAAGACGCTCGCCGCCCAGCTCTACGCCGAGTTTCGCGACTTCTTCCCCCACAACGCCGTCCACTACTTCGTCAGCTACTACGACTACTACCAGCCCGAGGCCTACATCCCCCAGCGCGACATCTACATCGAGAAGGATGCCGCGATCAACAAGGAGATCGACCGGCTTCGGCTCGCGGCGACGAGCGCCCTCGTCAGCCGCCGCGACGTGGTCGTGGTGGCGAGCGTGTCGTGCATCTACGGCCTCGGCTCGCCCGACGACTACCGCGCCATGGTGGTGCGGCTCGCCAGCGGCATGACGCTCACCCGCGACCAGCTGCTCGAGCGGCTCGTGGCGGTCCACTACGAGCGGACCGACGTGGCCCTCGACCGCGGGAAGTTCCGGGTCCGCGGCGACTCGGTCGACATCTGGCCCCCCTACGACGAGCTCGCCTGCCGGGTGGAGTTCTGGGGCGACACGATCGAGTCGATCGCCATCGTGCATCCCACCAGCGGCGAGGTGGCGGCGAAGAAGGACGAGATGTACTTCTATCCCGCCCGCCACTTCGTGATGCCGGAGGACCGCATCAAGGCGGCCGTCTCCACGATCAAGGCCGAGCTCGACCAGCGGCTCGAGGAGCTCAAGAGCCAGGGCAAGCTGCTCGAGGCCCAGCGGCTCAATGCCCGCACCCGGTTCGACATCGAGATGATGCTGGAGGCGGGCTTCTGCCCCGGCATCGAGAACTACTCGCGGCCCCTCTCGGGCCGGGCCCCGGGCAGCACGCCCGGCACGCTCTTCAACTACTTCCCCGACGACTTCCTGTTCTTCGTCGACGAGTCGCACGTCACCGTGCCGCAGGTCCGCGGCATGTACGCCGGCGACCGCAGCCGCAAGCTGACGCTCGTCGACCACGGCTTCCGGCTGCCCAGCGCCCTCGACAACCGGCCGCTGATGTTCGACGAGTGGGAGAAGCGGCTCCACCAGACCGTGTTCGTGTCGGCCACGCCCGCCCCCTGGGAGCTCGCCCGGACCGGCGGCGAGGTGGTGGAGCAGGTGATCCGCCCGACGGGTCTGCTCGATCCCGTGATCGAGATCGTGCCGGCGAAGCAGCAGGTGGTGCACCTCTCGGGCGAGATCGACGCCGTGGTGGCGTCCGGGCAGCGGGTGCTCGTGACCACCCTCACCAAGAAGCTCGCCGAGGATCTCACCGCCTACTTCCAGGAGCGGAAGGTCCGCTGCCGCTGGCTGCACAGCGAGCTCGACGCCTTCGAGCGGGTGGAGCTGCTCAAGGAGCTCCGCGAGGGGAAGTTCGACGTGCTCGTGGGCGTGAATCTGCTCCGCGAAGGGCTCGACCTGCCGGAGGTGTCGCTCGTGGCGATCCTCGATGCCGACAAGGAGGGCTTCCTCCGCAGCGAGACGTCGCTCATGCAGACGATCGGCCGCTCGGCCCGCAACGTCGACGCCCGCGTGATCCTCTACGCCGACACGGTGACCGAGTCGATGCGGCAGGCCGTCGACGAGACCCGCCGCCGCCGGGCGCTCCAGGAGGAGTACAACCGCGAGCACGGGATCACACCCGAGACCATCCGCAAGGAGATCCGCTCGGGGATCGAGGCCGAGGCGGCCTCGCGGGCCGTGGCCTTCGAGGCGGTCGGTGCGAGCGACGACTCGCGGCGGCGGGCGACGGAACTCATCGAGCAGCTGGAATCCGACATGATGCAGGCCGCTGCGGAGCTCGACTTCGAGCGGGCCGCCCGGATCCGCGACGAGATCGCCTCGCTCCGCGACGGCAAGCCGCGGGGCAGCCGCGCCGCCGGCGGCCGTGGCCGGAGGGGCGGGGGGGGCGGCGGTCGCATCCCCAGGCCCAAGTCGATCTGAGGCCATGTGCCCCCACCGCCGTCCATGCCCACACGCCAACGCCCCCCGTCACCGTCCGACCCCGCGGCATCGCTCCTCGCCGACGCGACGCTGCGCAACCCGGCGACGCTCTGGGAGGCGGTCCAGCGGACTGCCGGCGACTACATCTGCGTCTTGGATCGATCCGACGTGATCCGCGACGTGAACCGGGTGGACCAGGGCTTCACGGCCGATCAGGTCGTGGGCCGACGGGTGCTCGACTTCACGATCGACGACTCGACGGACCGGCTCCGGGCGGCGATCGACGAGGTGTTTCGCACGGCCGGCACCGCGGCCCTGCGGACCCGCGTCCGCACGCCGACCGGGGCCGTCCGCGACTTCTCCGTACGGCTCGGCCCCGTGCTGCACGAGAACCACGTGGCCGCGGTCATCGTCTGCTCGGAGGACATCACGCCGCTCGAGGAGTCCGAGCGTGCCCTCCGCCGGGAGCGAAGCGTGCTGCGGAGGCTGCTCGACATCCAGGAGCAGGAACGGCTGCTGGTGTCGTA
>CAIKWU010000099.1 GCA_903831155.1 uncultured Planctomycetaceae bacterium
CACGCGCACGGTCTCGCAGCCGAGTCGGGCGGCGATCGGGGCGACCGTGTCGTGGCCGTGCCAGGCGACCCGCTTCCACCCCCGCTCCGTCGCGATCCGGGCGACGGTCTCGACCGCCGCGGCGAGATCGTTCACGCGGTGAACCTCGGCCCGCAGCTTGAGAAGGTTGTCGGTGAGGATCGCCACCCGCTCCTCCACCGTGTCGCCGCCGTCGGGCAACCAGGGACGGGCCACGTCGGCCGGGAGGATCGTGAGGCCGGCAGGGCCGGCGGCGGCAGCCTTCTCGGTGGTGTGCGACCGCATGTGCGGCGGCGGTGCGGGCACCCGAAGCGCCTCGCGGATGCGGGCCAGGATCGTCGCTCCGGCCGGGCCGAGGGCGTCGCTCATGCCCGCGACCTCCACTGGCTGCGAAAGCTCCGCGCCGGTGCCGGGGGCAGGTCGCGGGTGGCGAGCCAGTCGCGGAGCAGCGGCGGACGGAGTTTCTTCATCAGCCAGAGCGTGTGACGAAAGGCAGCTCCGCCGACTGCGAAGAGCCAGGGTCGGCTGGCCACCATCACGAACAGCCGGTGGCCGAGTTTCTCCCAGCGGTTGGGGGCCGTCTTTGCCGCGTTGCGGCGGTTATGGAGCAGGTGATGATGGATGTCGATCCGCACCGGGCAGGCGTCGGTGCAGGCCCCGCACAGGGAACTGGCGCCCGAGAGATGGTTCCAGTCGGCCAGGCCCCGCAGATGCGGCGTGATCACCGAGCCGATCGGGCCCTGGTAGGTCGTGCCGTAGGTGAAGCCGCCCACGTTCTTGAAGATCGGGCAGACGTTGAGGCACGCCCCGCAGCGGATGCAGTGCAGCGAGTCGCGCTGCTCGGGATCGGCGAGGATCTCCGTCCGCCGGTTGTCGAGCAGCACGAGGTGCATTTCCTCGGGCCCATCGCACTCGCCGGGCTTTCGTGGGCCGGCATAGAGCGTGTTGTAGCAGGTCATCGGCTGGCCGGCCCCGGCCGTGGCGAGCATCGGGAGCAGCACGGCGAGGTCGTCGAGGTTCGCCACGACCTTCTCGATGCCCGACAGCGCGATGTGGATGCGGGGCAGCGCCGCCGTCAGTCGGGCGTTGCCCTCGTTCTCCGTGATCGAGATCTGGCCCGTCTCGGCGACGAGGAAGTTGGCGCCCGTGATCCCCACGTCGGCATCGACGTAGAGCCGGCGCATGTGCCGGCGGGCGATCATCGTCAGCTCCTCCGGGCTGTCGGTCGGCGCGGTGCCGAGGTGCTTGCCGAAGAGGTCGCTGATCTCGTCGCGGCGCACGTGCATGCAGGGGAAGACGAAGTGATACGGCGGCTCGCCGCGGAGCTGCTGGATGAACTCGCCGAGGTCGCTCTCCACCACGCCGTAGCCGTCCTGCTCCATGGCGGCGTTGAGGTGGATCTCCTCGCTCGTCATGCACTTGCTCTTGATCACGGCCTTCGCCTTCGCCGCCCGCAGCAGATCGAGGATGATCGTCCGCGCCTCCTCGGCGGTGCGGGCCCAGTGCACCTTCCCGCCGTGGGCCTCGAAGTTCGCCACGAATCGCGGCAGGAGCTCGTCGAGCCGGTTGACCGCCGACCACTTGGCCAGGCTGGCCGCGTCGCGGGCCTGCTCCCAGTCGCGGTAGCGGGCCTTCTGGGTGTCGCGGCTCGTGTAGTAGCCGCCGAGGGCCTTGCGGACGAAGGCCCGGTGCCCGGTGTCGCGGACGTGCTCGGCCGCGTCGTGGAGGAACTTCTTCTTGGCGAGGTGCGGGTTCTCGGCCTCGTGGACCGGATGCGAGTCGACGGTGGGTGAGCCGGGTGTCATGCGTCGGTTCCCGCGAGCACCTCGGCGAGGTGGATGGTCCGTGGCTTTTTCCCGTTCCGCGACAGCCAGCCGTCGAGCTGCAGCTGGCACGAGGGATCGCTCGAGACGATGTAGTCGCAGTCGGTGCGGGCGAGCGACCCGCCCTTCACTTCGGCCATCGCGGTCGAGATCATGGGGTACTTCACGCTGAACAGCCCCCCGAAGCCGCAGCAGCTCTCCGGTTCGTCGCATTCGACCAGTTCGAGATCCTTCACGGCCCGCAGGAGTGCCCGGGGCGCGTCCTTGATCCGCAGCTCGCGGAGCCCGTGGCAGCCGTCGTGGTAGGTGACCCGGTGCGGAAACCGCGCCCCCACGTCGGTCGCGCCGAGCTTCTCGACGAGGAACTCGCCGAACTCGAAGGTGCGGGCGGCGAGGTCGAGCGCCGCCGTTTCGTGGGGCGTGCCGGTCAGGAGCTGGGGGTAGAACACCCGCATCATCGCCACGCAGGACCCGCTCGGGCCGACCACCGCCTCGGCGCCGCGGAAGACATCGAGCGCCCGGATCGCGACGGCCCGGGCCTCGTCCCAGTAGCCGGCGTTGAAGCTCGGCTGGCCGCAGCAGGTCTGGGCCGAGCGGAACTCGCAGGAGTGCCCGAGTCGCTCGAGCACCCGAGCGACGGCCAGGCCCACCCCAGGGGTCATCTGGTCGACGAAGCACGGAATGAAGAGGCTGACTCGCATGACGAGTCAAGTGTAGCCTCGCGCGGCGACCTGGCGGGAATCAGCCGCGGGCGGCGAAGGCTTTGTTCCAGGCCTTCGCCGTAGGCCACTCGCCGGCCTTGGTCGAGGTGAAGGCGGAGCTGGTGCTCGCGAGCAGTCGCCAGGCGCCGTTGGTCGGGTTGCGGACGACCACGTCTGACCTGCCGTCACCGTTGAAGTCGCCGACCGTGGCGAACTGGCTCGTCGCGAGGTAGGTCCACACCGTCGCCGGAGTGAAGGATGTGCCCGTGCTCCGCGACACGAGCCACGCCCCGTCGGCCCGCTGGCCGACGAGATCCGTCCGCCCGTCGGCGTCGAAGTCACCGGCCCGGACGTTGCTCCAGGTCGTGTCGGTGGCCCAGGTGCCGAACTTCACGGCCGTGAAGCCCGCACCGAAACTGGTCAGCACCCGCCACGCCCCATTCGCGGCGTTGCGGACGGCGACGTCGGCCCGGCCGTCGGCGTTGAAGTCGCCGACCGTGGCGAACTCGCCGCTCGAGAAGAAGGTCCACACGGTCGAGGCGAAGGACGTGCCGGTGCTCGCGGCCACGACCCAGGCGGTGTCGCTCCGCTGGCCGACGAGATCGTCCTTGCCGTCGCCCGTGAAGTCGGCGGCGAACACGTTCGTCCAGGTCAGCTCATTGTTCCAGCGGCCGAAGCGGCTCGGGGTGAACGCTGAGCCGTTGCTCGTGAGCACCTGCCAGGCGCCGTTCGCGGCGTTGCGGATCGCGATGTCGTCCTTGCCGTCGGCGTTGAAG
>CAIKWU010000100.1 GCA_903831155.1 uncultured Planctomycetaceae bacterium
CGCTTGCTCCCATAGCCCGGCTCTCGGGGTACGGGCAGCCCCTCGCATCCACTCCATCACATGCGTTCCACGGTGCCGATGCCGAGCAGGTTGAGGCCCTTGCGGAGGACGCGACCGGTGAGGTCGCAGAGCGCCAGGCGGCTGTCGCGTTCCGGGCCCTCGGCCTTGAGGACGGAGAGCGAGTCGTAGAAGGTCGAGTAGCAGCCGGCGAGGTCGTAAAGCCAGGCCGTGAGGACGTTGGGGCGGGAGTCGTTCTCGACATCCTCGAGGGCCTCGCCGAAGCGGAGCAGTTCCAGGGCCAGAGCCCGCTCCTTCGGGTC
Organism: uncultured Planctomycetaceae bacterium; assembly: GCA_903831155.1. Classification (GTDB taxonomy): domain Bacteria; phylum Planctomycetota; class Planctomycetia; order Pirellulales; family UBA1268; genus QWPN01. Next base: position 321 of record CAIKWU010000100.1, read on the forward strand.
GGCCAGCCGGAGGCCCGAGCAGCCGCGCCGCAGCGCCTCCCGATCGACGCCCCCCTTCGTGAAGATGCCCTCCACGCGGGCCACGGCATACTGCATGTAGGCGGCCGTGTTGCCGGTGAGCTGGAGCATCTTGTCGAAGCTGAACACGTAGTCGGTCGTGCGATTCTGCGACAGGTCGGCGTACTTGATCGCGCCGATGCCGACGGTCTCGGCCACGTGCCGCCGATCGGCGTCGTTCATGCCGGCCCGCCCCTCGTCGCCGCTGCCCACCACCGCCGCGGCCCGCTCCACGCCCTCGTCGAGCAGCGCCTCGAGTCCCACCGTGTCGCCGGCCCGCGTCTTGAACGGCCTGCCGTCTTCTCCGAGCACCGTGCCGAAGCCGACGTGCACGAGGTCGACGTCGTCGATCCCCGCGAGACCCCAGCGGCGGGCCGCCTCGAACACCTGCTCGAAGTGCTCGCTCTGGCGATGGTCGACCACGTAGAGGATGCGGTCCGGCTTCCAGTGTTCGACCCGCCAGCGGATCGTGGCCAGATCGGTCGTGGCGTAGAGAAACGCCCCGTCGGCCTTGCGGATCAAGAGCGGCGGGGCGTCGTCGCCGCGGAGGAACACGCCGATCGCCCCCCGGCTCTCCCGCGCCAGCCCCTTGGAGGCGAGGTCGTCGACGGTCGCCGCCAGCATTGGCTGGAAGAAGCTCTCGCCGAGCGTGTGGTCGAAGCTCACGTGGAGCCGCGCGTAGATGCGGTCGATCTCGCCGCGGCAGACCGGCATGAACGCTTCCCAGAGGGCCCGATTCTCCGCGTCGCCCTCGTGCAGCTTCGCCGTCTCCGCGAGCACTTCCCGGGCGGCGTCGGGGTGCTTCGCCGCGAGCGCGGCGGCGGCCGGATCGGCGGCGAGTTCCTCGGGTTTCGCGTCGGCCACCTTCCGCACCAGCCGGTAGAGCCGGCCGAGTTCGGCCGTGGGATCGGCCGCGAAGGCCGCGTCGTCGCGGCAGTGCTTCCAGCCCCAGAGGATCATCCCGAACTGGGTGCCCCAGTCGCCGAGGTGGTTGTCGGTGATCACGGCATGGCCACGAAATCGCAGGATCCGCGCCAGTGCGTCGCCGATCACGGTCGATCGAATGTGGCCCACGTGCATCGGCTTGGCGACGTTGGGCGAACTGAAATCGACGACCACCGTGAGCGGAGCTTCCACCGCCGCCACGCCGAGCCGCTCGTCGGACACCGCCGTCGCGACCGCCGCCGCGAGGGCCTCGTCCTTCACGCGAACGTTGATGAATCCGGGCCCCACCGGGTCGCCCGGGGGCTCGAAGAGGTCGGCGTACCCCGGCGTCGCCGCCAGCCGGCCGATGATCTCGATCGCCACGTCGCGGGGCTTCCGGCCGGCCTTCTTCGCCAGCGGCATCGCCATCGTGCCGGAGTAGTCGCCGAACTTCGCGTCGGCCGTCTCCCGCACCTGCTCGAGCAGCGGCTCGATCTCATCGGGACCGATCGCGACCACGCCATCGGCGGCGAGGGACTCCAGGGCGTGGCGAAACGACCGCCGCAGCGCGGCCCGAAGATTCACCCTGGTCCCGGGGCCACCCGCGCCGTTCATCGCGTCGGGGCCTCGGCCGGCACCGGCACCCGCTTCGCGTCGCTCCAGAGGTGCTCGATGTCCCAATACTCTCGGGCCTCGGCGTCGAAGAGGTGCACCATCACGTCGCCGTAGTCGAGCACGATCCAACGGCCTTCCTCATAGCCCTCGGCCCCGCGCTTGCGGTCCTTGTGCTCTTTCTTCAGCACCGCCTCGATCTCGTCGGCCATGGCGTGCAACTGCCGCCGGCTCGACCCCGTCGCGATCACGAAATAGTCGAAGACCGGCGTGATCTCGCGGAGGTCGAGCACGCGGATGTCGGTGCCGCGGGTCTCCTCGGCCACGCGGGCGGCGGCGAGGGCGAGGTCGCGGGCACGGTCGGGAGCGGAATCGTCGCGGGCTGGGGTCATGGCGAGGATTGTAGCCTTCCCGCCGCCAGGGCGATCCCGTGCAGGACGAGGTCGGGGATTTCCCGTGCTCCCGGAACGGCATCCCGGACGATCCCGCGGGAACCGCCGGTCAGAAACAGCTGCGGCTCGCCGTCCAACGCCGCGGCCGCCTCCGCGACGAGCCTCGCCACCGCGCCCCGCATGCCGTAGCCGATCCCGGCCGCGATGGCCTGCTGCGTGTTCCTGCCCGGCATCGGCGGGAGGGCGCCGCTGTCGAGATCGGCCACGGCCGGCAGGCGGCTGGTGCCCTCCGCGAGCGCCTTGGCGAGCAGCCCGGGGCCCGGCAGGATCGCGCCGCCGAGAAACCTGCCTTCGACCGACACGAGGTCGATGGTCGTGGCCGTGCCGCAATCGATCACGATGGCCGGCCGGCCGGCGTCCTTCGCCACCGCGGCGGCGGCCGCCGCCGCCACGCGGTCGATGCCCGCTCGGCCCGGCTCGTCCACCTCGACCGCGATGGGCAGGTGCTCGCGGGTCACCCTCCGCTGCCGCAGCGGGCGATGCCCCGTGGCCGCGACCTCGGCGATCGCCGCCTCGAGGCCCGCCGCCGCGCGGTCGTGAACGCTCGCCACCAGCACGACCGCGGGGCCGGCGGCCACCCGGTCGAGCCACTGGCGCAGGTTCAGGGGCCTGAACTCGCGGCTCAGCAGGTCCTGGCGATGCGCCACCGCGGGCAGCCGCCCCACGAGCCCCGACACCACCACCGCGAGCTTGATCCGGGTGTTGCCGACGTCGGCCACCACGACCGTCTCGCCCGCAGCCGTCATGCGGTTTCCTTCCGGCGGTCGAGCTCCGCGACCACGGCCCGCAGCAGGGCGTCGAGCCCCTGCCCCGTGACGGCGCTCACGCCGATCACCTCGCGGCCGATCTCGCGGGCGAACTGTTCGCGAATCTCGTCGGCCCCCGGCAACTCGCCCTTGCTCATCACCACGATCTCGGGACGCTCTCCGAGGGCCGCGTCGTGGAGCACGAGTTCCTCGCGGATCGTCCGGTAGTTGGCGAGCGGGTCGGAGCCATCGACGGGCATCGGTTCCACCACGTGCACGAGGATCCCGGCCCGCTCGACGTGGCGGAGGAACTCGTGGCCGAGCCCCACCCCCGCATGGGCTCCCTCGATCAGCCCCGGCAGGTCGGCGAGCACGAAACTCCGGTCCCGAGACACGTCCACGATGCCGAGAATCGGCGTCTTGGTCGTGAACGGGTAGTCGGCGATCTCGGGCCGCGCCCGGGAGAGCCGCGAGAGAAGCGTGCTCTTGCCGGCGTTCGGCTTGCCGACGAGCCCGACGTCGGCGATCACCTTGAGTTCGAGTTGGAGCCGGCGGACCTCCCCCTTCACGCCGGGCGTGGTCTGCCGCGGCGCCCGGTTGGTGGACGACTTGAAGTGCATGTTGCCCCAGCCGCCCGGCCCGCCCTTGGCCGCCACGATCCAGTCGCCCGGCATGGCGAGATCCTTGAGCACGAGCCCGGTCGACTCATCGACGATGATCGTGCCGGGCGGCACCAGGAGCACGAGATCCGCGGCGTTTCGTCCCTGGCAGTTGGCCGGCCCGCCCGACTCGCCGTGAGCCGCCCGCCACTGCCGGCGGTGGGCCAGCGCCGCGAGCGAGTCGACGCCCGGCTGCGCCTTCACGATCACACTTCCGCCGTCGCCGCCGTCGCCCCCGTCGGGACCGCCGAGGGGGATGTACTTCTCGCGGCGAAAACTGCAGATGCCGCGACCGCCGTTTCCTGCGGCGACTTCGATCTGCACGCGGTCGACGAACACGCCGGCACCTTCAGCACGTCACGGGGTTCGCCGGCCGACTCGTCAGGCCGACGGCCCCGCCACCACGTTCACGCGGCGGCCTTCGCGGTCGAACATCACCACGCCATCGGAGAGCGCGAAGAGCGTGTAGTCGGTGCCCGTGCCGACGTTCTTGCCGGCCTGGAACTTCGTGCCCACCTGCCGGACGAGGATGTTGCCCGCTCGCACGGCCTGGCCGCCGAACTTCTTCACGCCGCGGCGCTGCGCGTTGGAATCGCGACCGTTGCGGCTCGAACCCTGACCCTTTTTGTGTGCCATCGACCTGGTCTCCTCGCCTCGTCACATCGTCCCACGCGGTCTGCCGAGTCTACCGTGCCGCGGGGCGAAGTTCACCACCCGCCCGTGATTTCCGGCGTTGGGCGACTTTTCAGGGGGGCGGCTGCACTCCGAACGGGATCTCGTATCGGAAGACCCAGGCATACTCGACCCCCTCGTGTTCCTTGATGGCTCTGGCGTAGAGCTCGGGGCCGCGGGCCCCGAACACCGCCGCCTCCACGAGGTTCCGGACCGCCGCCACGCGGGCATCCCCGTCGAGCCCCTCGATCCGTTCGCGTTCCGCCCTGCTCGTTTCGGTCGCTGCGCCGAGCCCCTCGACGACCCGCTTGCGAGTTTCGTCGTCCATCCCCTCGATGGCCGGTCGCACGGCGGTGAACGCGGCGAGCGCGTCGCCCCGGGCGATGCCGGCGAGGTCGGCCTCGATGGCCCGCAGCGCCTCGTGGCCGCGGGCCTTGGCCACGGCGGCGGCCAGCCAGTCGACCCGCGGCGCGGCGTCAGCGAAGTAGGCGGCCGCCACGGCCCGCCATCGCGCGTTGAGCGCGGCCGGATCGGACTCCTGTCCGGCCTCGGCACGCTGCAGGACCGTGCGTCGCTCCTCCTCGATCCGCTCGATGATCCGGGCCAGCGACTTGAGCGGCTCACCCGCCACCTTCTCGGGAGTGAGGTCGATCGCCGCGAGTGCGGCCCGGCGGCGTTGATCCTTTTCCGGTTCGACGGGCCCGGCAGCCGCGGCCACGAGCTGCTCCAGGGCGTCGTTGAGTCCGACATCGCCGACGAGGTCGCGAAGGGCGGGCAGACGGGCCGCAGGAGCGGGAAGTGCCGCCGCCTTCTCGAGCACGATCGCCAGCGGCGTCACGCTCGGCCGGCCGCCCGCGAAGCCCTGGGTCTCGGGCTCGACGAGGTCCGACCACGACAGCCCGAGGGCCCGGAGACCTTCGGACGGCCGCGCCTTGGACCTGGCCGGCCAGCCCGTGGCGGCCAGGAGCCTGCCCCCGAGCGTCATCCGCTCGAACATGCCGGCGAATCCGACGCTGGTGGGCCGGTCACCGGCGTCACGGTCATCACCGGGACGCCAGAAGTCGAGCCGCAGGCACTCGAGCGTCTCCTCGACGTCGCTGCCCGGGGTGTCGCCCTGCTGAATCACGGCGTCGGGACGCTTCCGCCAGCGCACCGCGTTGGTCAGCCCGCGGACATAGATCGAGAAGAAGTCGATCCGCGGATCGACGTCCTCCCAGATGGCCACGCCCCACCGCTCCTCGCCGGGGGCCAGCTCCGACTCCATGATCTCCACGCTGTCCAGCAGGCGACGATTGGGGTCCTCACGCCGGCGGATGGCGGCCATCGCGGAGGGCACGAGCCGATCGAGATAGCCGCGGTAGGCGGCAGCTCCCTCGGCGGCATCGACCGGCTCGAGGGTCTCGAGCACGAACTGCGGGGCGAACGCGACGGGCTTCTCGAACGTCTCGGTGCGGCGGACGGCCTTCTCCTGGCCGCCTTCCGCCGGCTCCGTCACGATCTTTCTCCAGCCCACATTCCTGACCCGGTAGACGAGGTACCAGATCCGCTTCCGCTGCATCCTCGAATCGCCGGCGGGCACGTCGACGTCCATCACCCGCGGCGGCTTGAAGGCGAACTCCAGGCACCAGATGTCCCGCGGGTACTCCCGCATTCGGGCCCGCTCCACGAACGTCGTGTTGGCGGCGGCGAGCTTGGGCGACCAGTTCCACAACGGCCCCGGGTAGCCCTCCGTGATTTCCAGCAGGTCGGCCCGCTGGAGTGCGTCGTCGGTCGCCCGGTCGGGCGGAACCACGGTCAGAACGCCGGGGCCGAGCGTGCGGAAGCCCTGGGGCGCGGCTGCCGGCGCCGGCCGGGCCAGGCAGACCGCCGCGCAGGCGACGAGCACCGCTCGCCACACCACGCCGCGGATCGTCGGTTCGAAGGCCAATCCTGCCATGCCGTCACGCATGCCTGACTGATGGAGATCGCACCGAGAATGATATCGGAAGTTCATGCCACTCGCCGCGTCGTCGCCCCGCCCGCCGACGCCACCCTGTCGACCTCGGCCGCGAGCGCCGCGTAGTCCTCGGCACCGTGGGAGTCGGGGGCGTAGTCGAAGATCGACTGGCCGAAACTCGGCGCCTCGGCGAGCCTGATCGTGCGGCGAATCCGAGCCGAGAACAGCCGGCCCTCCCGCCACGCCGGATGGGCTTCCTGAACGGAGCCGAAGAACTCCTCGACGTCCCGGGCGATCTCTCCGGCGAGCCTGGTGCCCGCCTCGTACATGCAGAGCACCACGCCGAGCAGCCGGAGCCGCGGGTTGACGTGCTCGGCCACGAGTTCGATCGTCTCGAGCAGTTTGCTGAGGCCGTGCAGCGCGAGGAAGTGCGGTTGCAGCGGGAGGAGCACCTCGCCCACGGCGGACATCGCATTGATCGACAGGAGCCCCAGCGAGGGCGGGCAGTCGATGATCACGTAGTCGAACTCACCGTCGGTGCCGGCACCGCCCCCGAATCGTCCATCCTCCGCCAACCGCCGCCGCAGAACCGACTCGCGGCCGGGCTTGCCCGCGAGCGCGAGTTCGACGGCCGAGAGGTCGATGTGGGCGGGCACCACCGCGAGCGTCTCGGTCACCGGCAGGCACGCAGCGGCGATCGGCTGGTCGCTGCAGAGGACGTCGAACGCGGTCGGCCCGCCCGCACCGGGCGAGACCCCGAGATGGAGCGTCGCGTGCGACTGCGGGTCGAGGTCGATCAGGCAGACCCGCTGGCCGGCCCTCGAGAGCGCCACCGCGAGGTTGACCGAGGTGGTGGTTTTTCCCACTCCACCCTTCTGGTTGGCCACGGCGATCGAGCGCATGCGAGTTGTTCCTCGTGCCGGCCTGCGACGCCCGCCGCTCGGACGGCTGGACCCGCGGGACCGGAAAGCGGCGGACGATACGCCCCCCCACGCCCGACGAGAAGCCCGAAATGAGCGCGAAAAACCAGCGCCGGCACGGCCTCAGCGGTTCGGCTGCCCGACCGTCTCCGAAATCCAACGCCGGAGGCCCGGTGCCATCCGTCCCAGCCCGATCCGCCCCGGTCGCCCCACCACGGTCACCCACCCCTCCCCGTCGAGATCGAAGGCGAGGACCGCCACGGGCTCTGGAGACGGACCCTTAAAGAACGCGATGGCCGAATCCCACGCGTTCTCCGGCAGCCGGCCCGCCGGCGGCGCGGTCCACGAAAAGTTGGCGTCCTCGACGAGGCCGCGGCGGAGATGCACCAACCCGGGCGCCCGGGAGATGTCACGCGGTGCCCCGTGCCGGGGAGGCCCGACGTCCGAGACGAGCGGCCAGAGTTCCACCCGGTCGCTCGCTTGGATGGCGCGGGCCGCCGCGGGCCCGTAGAAGGCGAGGCACCGGCGGGTCTGCCGCCACTGGAACCAGACTGCAAAGCAGGCGAGACCCATGGCGATCACGAACATCGCCAGGACCACACGCGAGCCGGCGATCGACCGCCCGGAGGATGAACCATGCACCATCGACTTCGACGCCCCACGAGGATGACGGCCCGCACAATCCTCGCCGCGGCAGTCCGTCCCGACCACTGTATACTGGTCGAGTCCGCGGGCCGCCGGGCGTCGTGAAGCCTGGCCCCGGCCGTTTCCCCGACCCCGTCCGCGAGGGCGGGCCCCAGCCGCATGAGCAACGCGTTCGATCCCTATCGCGAAGCCCTCGTCGTCGAGCGGCTCACCGTCTGGCCCAACTCCTGCGAGGACTGGTCCGGGACCGACAAGGCCCGGGTCGAGGCCCTCCTGCACGACAGCCCGCAGGACGCAGCCGATCTCGATTATCTTCGACAGCACACCGGCTTCGCCCGGGTGATCACCGTCACCGAGGCCGACCTCGACCGGGTCGGCGGCCGCTGACGGTGGCCACGATCCGCGTCCATCTCGAGGGGGACGGGGCCGCCGCGGCCGACCGCTCGTACGACGTTGTCTGCGGTCGGGGCGTGGTGGCGGAGGTGGGACCGGCCGTTGCCGCGGGCGGGACCCGTCGGGCCGTCGTCGTCGCCGACGAATCGATCGCCCGAACCCACGCCCGGCGGGTGCAGGAATCGCTGGGGGCGCTCGGCATCGACGCCCCCCTCCTGACGGTCCCGTCCGGCGAGACCTCCAAGTCGGCCGCCGCGGCGGAACGGCTCTGGAACGAGTTCGCCGGGATGGCGGTCGATCGCCGGACCCACGTGGTGGCCGTCGGGGGCGGGGTGGTCGGCGATCTGGCCGGATTCGTCGCCTCGACGTTCGCCCGGGGGCTCCCCGTCTGGCACGTTCCGACGACCCTGGTCGCCCAGGTCGACAGCGCGATCGGCGGAAAAACAGGCATCAACCTCTCCGGCGGGAAGAACCTGGTGGGCACCTTCTGGCAGCCCCGGGGAGTGTTCGCCGACATCGACACCCTCGACACGCTTCCGGGCCGCGAGTTCATCAGCGGGCTCGCCGAGGTCGTGAAGTACGGAATGATCGTGGATTCCGCCTTTTTCAGCTGGCTGGAGGCCCATGCCGGGCCTCTGGCGGGCCGCGACCCCACGGCCGTCGGCACCGCGGTCGAACGGTCGGCCGCCACCAAGGCCGAGGTCGTCTCCCGCGACGAGTTCGAGACCTCTGGCCAACGGGCGGCCCTCAACTACGGCCATACGTTCGCCCACGCCTACGAGACGCTCGCCGGCTACGGAACCCTCCTGCACGGCGAGGCGGTGGCCATAGGAATGGCGAGGGCGGCGAGGTTGGCGTCGCTCTGCGGCCGGATCCCGCCGGACGTGGTCGAACGTCAGGATGCCCTGCTGCACGCGCTGGGCCTGCCGACGGCCGCCCCGCAGGCGGTCCGCGACGTCGACGCGCTGCTGGCGGTCATGGCCCGTGACAAGAAGTCCGTCGGCGGCCGCCTGCGGTTCGTGCTGCCGTCGAGGATCGGACAGGTCGACCTCGTCGACGACGTCCCCGAGCAGCTCGTCCGGCAGGTGCTTGCCACCGCCGAGGCCCCCCCGAAAGAGTAGCTCCGGCCGGGGTGGGGTGGAGCGAATCGCTCCAGCGCGCTGGTCGCCTCGTCCCAGGCGCTGGAGCGATTCGCTCCAGCGCCCCAC
>CAIKWU010000101.1 GCA_903831155.1 uncultured Planctomycetaceae bacterium
CCGGGAGTTTCCCAACCATGTGCTCCGCGCCCCTCGTCCAGACTCCCGCCGGCACCCGCCGCAACGACCTCCGCAACATCGCGATCATCGCGCACGTCGACCACGGCAAGACCACGCTCGTCGACTGCCTGCTGCAGCAGAGCGGCCAGTTCCGTGCCAGCCAGCTCTCGGAGCGGATGCTCGACTCCAACGACCTCGAAAAGGAGCGGGGGATCACGATCCTCGCGAAGAACATCGCGGTCGACTGGAAGGGCACCAAGATCAACATCATGGACACCCCCGGCCACGCCGACTTCGGCGGCGAGGTGGAGCGGGTGCTGCGGATGGCCGACGGGGCGCTCGTGCTCGTCGACGCCGCCGAGGGGCCGATGCCGCAGACGCGGTTCGTGCTCTCGAAGGCGCTCGAATGCCGGCTCCGGCCGGTGGTGGTGGTCAACAAGATCGACCGCCCCGACGCCCGACCGCTCGAGGTGCTCGATGAGATCCTCGGCCTGTTCCTCGAACTCGGCGCCGACGACGACCTCGCCGACTTCCCGTTCGTCTACGCCTCGAGCCGTGGCGGCTACGCCTCGCACGACCCCGCCGTCCGCGAGGGCACGATGGAGCCGCTGCTCGACCTCGTGCTCGAGAAGATTCCCGGCCCGCTCGTCGATGAGACGGCCCCGCTGCGGATGCTCGTGACCACCCTCGACTGGTCCGACTACGTCGGCCGGATCGCGATCGGCCGCGTCGAGTCGGGCACGCTCACGAAGGCGTCGCCGGTGGTGCGGTCCACGGCCGCGGGAAGCCTGGTGCCGGCGAAGCTCGTGGGCGTGCAGGTGTTCGACAAGCTCGGCCGCGTGGACGTGGAGCAGGCGACGGCCGGCGACATCGCCGCCGTGAGCGGCATCGAGGACGTCGAGATCGGCGACACGATCTGCGACGCCGTCGACCCCCGCCCGCTGCCGCGGCTCACGGTTGACGAGCCGACCCTCTCGATGGTGTTCGGCATCAACACCTCGCCCCTGGTGGGCCGGTCCGGCAAGTTCCTCACCACCCGCCACCTCCGCGACCGGCTGGAGAAGGAACTGGAGCGAAACGTGGCCCTCCGCGTGGAGCCCATTGCGGGCACGGAGCAGTTCGCCGTGTCGGGCCGCGGCCTGCTGCACCTCTCGGTGCTCATCGAGACGATGCGTCGCGAGGGCTTCGAGATCTCCGTCGGCAAGCCGCGGGTCATTCTCCGCAAGGAGGGCGACGTCACCTACGAGCCCTTCGAGACGCTCGTGGTCGAGGTGCCGCACGACAAGCTCGGGCCGGTGATGGAGCTCACCGGCGCCCGCCGCGGCCAGCTCAAGCACATGGGCTCGCGGGGCGAGTTCGCGCACACCACGTTCTCGATCCCCGCCCGCGGCCTGATCGGCCTCCGCACCCGCGTGCTCAACGCCACGCAGGGCACGGCGATCATGCACCACCGCTTCGAGAAGTGGGCGGCGATGGAAGGAGACGTGGCCGGCCGCGCCAACGGCGTGCTCGTGTCGATGATGCCCGGCAAGGCGGTGGCGTTCGGCCTCGACGGCCTGCAGGAGCGGGCCGATCTCTTCATCGAGCCGGGCGACGAGGTCTACGAGGGGATGATCTGCGGCGAGAACGCCCGCAGCGAGGACATGACGGTGAACCCCACCAAGGAAAAGAAGCTCACCAACATGCGGGCCAGCGGCAGCGACCGCAACATCCTCCTCAAGCCGCCGCGGCGGATGTCGCTCGAGGAGGCGCTCGAGTACATCGAGGACGACGAACTCGTGGAGGTCACGCCCGCGGTGATCCGGCTGCGGAAGATCCTGCTCTCGGAGCACGAGCGTCGGAAGCAGTCGCGGGCAGCCAAGGCCTGATCCAACGCCCGCACTCGCGACGCGCGTCAGCCGCCCGCACCGGCCGAGGCCTCACGGCCGACTGCCTCGAAGGCAGCGTCGACGAACTCAGCGAGGGGGCACTGGCGGCCCAGAGAGCCCACGCACGACTCCATCACGATCCCGTCTCTGCCACGCGAGGCACGTCTCGACGTTTTTTGGCCCGCTGTTTCGTCCCTGATTCTGCCCGTTTCGTCCCAGGCGCGCCCGATTCGTCCCTGCCTACGCCCGATTCGTCACTTTTCATTCCGCAGGTCTTGGCGGTTCGGAATAAAGCCGTACAACTCGCCCGAGGGCGGGAACAGTCCACGCACGAGCCTTGCGGCAGACCCAAGCAGACCCAAGGACAGACCCACGGAGACGGCTCATGAAGATCCACGTTCGCAACTGGAGTCGCGGTTTCACGCGGTTCGCCACGGTGAGGCGAAGCGTTTCCGGGCTGGTCGTGGCGGTCGCGGCAGCCATCGCTGCCAGTGGAGCGGCTCATGCGCAGCTCGGCCTCTACGAGCTCTCGCGATTCGACCTCAGCCTGACGGCCAACCCCGCCGGCGGCGCCTTCATCGGCGGCAATCCGATCGGGGTGGGCTACAACGGCTCGAAGCTCTACGTGGCGGGCATCAACTCCGGCACGACGACGGCCAACGTGTCGATCGTGGAGATCACCAATCCCTCGGCGACCGGCCTCAACATCACGCCCACGTATTCGTCGCCGTTCGGCGCGATCTCCACCATCGGCTCCGCGAGCCGTGGCTACACCGGCCTGGCGATGAAGGGGAGCCAGCTCGCAGCGGCCTACGACGCGGGGAGCAACACCCCGACGGCCTTCCAGATGTTCGATGCGTCGACCAACTCGTTCGTCTGGAGCCTCGCCAACTCCGGCACCACCACGG